>MPOY01000632.1 GCA_001896715.1 Methanoculleus sp. EBM-46 | reverse complement strand
ACCTGATGGCTACAGGCGAACAGCGTAACCTCGAAACCGCCCGGATGATCTATGAAAAATATATCGTTCAACTTATCAGGGAAGATTGATCCTCTTTTTTGTGGATGTGATCAGTCTCATAGACCATGAGGCTGCGGGGCTGAGTATACCATTCTTTATTGTCGGTGCCATGGCCAGAGATATCGTTTCTTGATTATGTTCGTAGTGTGCCTCTGCCACTACCTGATTCATAGAAGTAACCTGTTTATTGACTATTTATTATCTCCCCACAATCCTAATTGGTTTTCTCTCGCATATTTTTCGTAAGCCCTGAATTCTTCCAGGAACTTGAAGGGAAACCGGGTATATGCAAAACCATATCCCCGCTGGATAATCTCGGCATTCAGGAAAGTGCCATCAGCAAGATAGACATATGCGAGCAACCGTCCGTACCTGTCTCTCTGCCGACCATCATGCTCGAGCCTCACCATCTTCCCCTCCACCATTGACTTCGTGAAAGCTGATGCCTCTTTGCCAAAGTGCTCTACAGGCTTGTTCGGATGCACTGTCTCGGGCGTATCAACGCCAATCAGCCTGACACGCTCCTTATTTCCATCGATAAGAACTATGATTGTATCCCCATCCACCACACGTTCACACATGAAATATTCCTGGGCCTGTAATATACCCCAGAGAGCCAGTCCGAGAGCCAATGCAATAAATACAGAAAAGCCTCTTTTAATCATCGCCACACTCCCATTTCCAAACACATCCTTGCAAACACTGATAGCCTCTTCAATTTATTCAAGAGCCGGGCCCCTTCTTCCTTGTCCATAAACGGCTGCATGGATAAGTAATCCTCCATAACGGGTATCAGTACCATGCCAGCAGTAGCACCCATTGGCTGGATCACCTCTCCCATCGCATTATTGATGAGTACGAGCTCATCAGTGGTAAACACGTCCTCCACTTCGTCTGCAAGAGTTCTCTTGATAAGAAATGGAAGAGAATCTATGGCAAACAGCATCCCCCGGTTTCGAGAACCAAAAGCATCAGCAAGGTAATTCCCTGGATATTCCTTGACAAATACAGCAGTCTGATTCCCCGGTACATTTCGCTCATAACTCGTCGCCAGCTTCTTCTCCCCGGGAACCTTCCTGGCTTTCGTCTCTTTCCAAGCAATCGTTGTACCGGCAGAATTTATCTCTATGCATGCCCTGGTGAAGACTGCCAGCTTTCTGGCCTGCTCTTTATCCCAGAGAACAGGCAAAATGCTCCCAGCAGCCATTGGTGAATCCAAGGCTACGCCTTTAAATACCTTTTTTACACTCCCAAGCAAAGAAGTGTTCAAGCTATTGATTTCTTCCTGATACCACTCGGGAAATCGCTCAAGAATGTATGCGTACCCAATCCTTGCTTTCTTGAACACCATGTTGCCGTATCTCATCGCAAGCTTAGTCATCCTGACTTTAACTGGGCTCACGGTCTCACCAGTATAAAAGCCTCTCCCCGGTACTATCGGCCGCTGAAACGCTGCCTTAATCTCTAGGCAAACCCGCTGAAAACTAGAATATTGGCTGTATTTTCTCTTGTTCAATTCAAGTGCCTTGGCTCCGGTTGGAGGAGGCAGGTCTTTCTTTTTTTGAGATAATACTTTCTTGCTTAGTTCCTGTATTTCCTTATCGCTGACCCGTCTCATCATCTCTTCGATTGTGGCGTGATACAACAATGGAAATGCGTTGATGACATATGTTGCGCCGGATGCTGTTGCGCCGAAAGCCTCTTTATAAAACTTTTGCGTTTCGCTTCCCATCATTACGTTATCGAAGCTATCAACCATTTCTGCATCCTTTCGCCTGATGCTCATCCTTTTCTTTCAACCCCTGATAAATCCTTCAAATACTCTTTGATACGATTTGCCGTCCTTCTTGCGCTCAATATAAGAGGCCTGTAAAACTCCCTGTATTCTTGTCCTGAACTATTCAAATCATCCCTCGTCATGCTCGCATAATACTCTGCATCGTTAAGAATCTCGTAAAGCTCATCGAGAGTACATTCCACAAGCACTCTGTTGCCTGAATACCTGACAATTTCTCCGGATGGCAGGTCCCTTTCTTTATGGTCTCCATAGAACATGTCAGGTAACAAGATGGTATGATAACATTTTCCTTCGCCGCCAGTCATATCCTTTTCAATCACCGACGATTTCATTCTCTATCCCCACACCACAGCCGACTTTCCCGGCTAGATAGCTCCCTTGATGAATTGGTTTCCAGATTGGACTGCAGTACTTCTGTTCCTCGTTGTTCCATGTCAGGCAGACCTCCTGCACCTGTTCCTCCCCTCCATAGGTAGCACCCCGGCAATATTTCTCAATAAATACGATGCTCTCCCTCGGAAATCCATCGAGATAATTCCAATAGGCAAAGCTGGCCGCATGCTCGATCATGTTCGTTATCGACGTTCCCTTGTAACCGATCTCTTCCGACAGTATCACCGCGAGCCTACCCTGGGTGAGCATTTTTGTTTCCAGACCGAACCAAGCATGTTGGAGCGCCATTGACCCTGATCCACCCTGGAGAAACATCCTGGTTTTCAGCGACCCCTTTATCGCTGCCTCCTTGCCCCACAAGTCATTGACATTATCACTTTTTACATTGTTGATCTGCCTTATGAGGTCATACCCCGGCACACCCCCCCTTGGATCATAGTACCAGCTCCCGTTCCAAGACATTTTTGCAAATCTATACGGAATCACAGAGTTGTTCACAGGCTTCAGTACAGGCATACTACCATTCTTCCCTATACCAACCCTTACAGTGTCGTCGAAACTGGCTACCCTGAGAAAATCTACAGTATATCGTTTGCCTATGGGAAAATAAGCAATCCATGTGATTCCATTTGGGTCGCAGTCCCTCAAAAAGTTCCAATAGACAGTGCTGGATGCGTCACACACGGTCCTGCACAAAGGTTCACCAGGATTGTCCTCTGGATCTGTGAGCAGAACCTTTTTCGCCCCCTCCGAAAAGATAAGGTCGGCCAGTACCTTGTTTCTCCTGCCATATCTACCTGCATAGCTTATTTCTATCTTCTTGTTCATTGATTTAACCAACATCCTTTTGAGTTGCGGAAACCAGTAGGCCAAACTCTCCCTTGAATCCTCATATAAGGATCAAAAGGCAGGGGGAATCCCCGCCTTAACCATGCTCGAAATACACAGCCTTAAGTGTATATTTTCCCTCTGAATCCTTGATGAGTTGTGCATTCCCGGCTTCCGGTATCGCTACTCTCAGATGCTCCGCATACTGCTCCGCAGTATAACCCTCGGGCACATTATAGGTCTTGTTCTTGAATCTAATTGTTATATCTGTTGCCATCGGTATCCCTCCCTCTTAAAATGCGAATATCTCATTAATGGCCGGTTCCCCCGTTCCCTCATCGCAAGAATTCTCACAGGAAGATGCACAGATCGGCTCTGCACTCCTGCTCTCCGGTGAAGTTAGAGGTTTTGCCGTCCTGGTGGCATCCAGCACCAACTTCTCCAGCTCCTTGGTAATCTCACTGAGATCATCCGGCCCAAAGGCTTCTGAGAAGCCCACCGTGGAAGGAATTATGTGATCCCCGATGGATACCGTCTTGTTGACTGTCCCAGGATAGTCTATCATACCGATAGACTGCTTTGCGGGATCAATCCTGAAATGAAACGCTATCTGAACCTTCACTTCTGCCATGACTTACCTCCAAAATATTATTGCCTCAGACATCGAGGTACTCTTTCGTGATCGAGGCAGGGATTTTCCTGCCCTTGCGAAAATCAAAGTAAATTGCCGGTACGCTCAATTTTCCACAGACCAGAATTTGATGGAGTATGTTCAGACCCGCTTGTGCGGATTCTTCGTTGACGAAACACCCCTGCTCAGAAAAGGCCATCTCAGCACAGGAAACCCTTCTTTTTGTCTTCTTATCCTTCAAGGTAGACATTCCTACCTTAAGAAAGGCATTGGGCAGGTCGCTTACAAAAGGTGATTTGTCCCAATTCTTCAATGCTTCCCCTATACTCTTTTTGCTGGACGTAGTGCCGAATATAGCCTGTCCCTGCGATTCGCCGTTTCCCAAGTCGAGCCACATGGAAACATCCTTGAATATTTTCCTCGGAGCGATCCTATCCACACAGGTGACAACAAGGAAATCTCTATACGGCATCTTGACATTTTCACATTTGTCCATAATGACCTTGAAATCCACTCCATACCTTTCCGACATTCGGAAAGACAACGATTCTGCCTTCGACCATCCCACGTCGCAAGGCTCAAAGTTCTGTCTACTGATGTTCTTCTCTTCAATGATGTCAGGGTCAATCAGCTTTACATCTAAATCGAGGTTATACCCATGTATCATCTTTGCAAGCCCTTGAACGAGATAACTGCCCGTACCCCCACATCCAATTACCAGGATCGTTCTTATGGTCTGTGGTATGTATGTTTTCATCTCGCCATTCATCCGATTATCTCCCGTCAACATTATATTTATACATTTAATATGGTGCTGTTGTCATTGCTTATTGGCTATTTTAAAAAGTTTTTTTTATCTTGTCCTTACCCTTCCAGAATCTTGCCAGCCTTTCCCCATTTCGCCAGTCCTCTTACATTAACAACTCCATTTTCTAGCGTTTTCACATAATTCTCGAACACCATGTGTTTCCTACCAACCATGTTGTGGTGGCTATTGAAATATGCATCGAATATTGCAGACCACACCGCTTCTCTGACCGATCCGTTTATCTTTACATCCACATTCCCAAGGCACATGCTCTCTCTTAAGATATTCGGAAGGGGGACTTCATAGAGTGTCGTATCCCTGGTCAGCTTGCGATCCGCATAGCACCACATACTAATGCTATTCACTGTCCTCCCATGGCCATCCCCTTCGATATGCGCCTTGACCAACAGATTCGGAAGAATCAGACTGTATCTTTCCACCTTCTTGCCTCGTTTGAGCATGATCTCGGTGGGCTTCCCTGTCTTGGGAAACTTGAACAGATAAGTCTCCATGTTTGCATCCTTCTTCATCCAGATCATACCCTTTTCTGGTACGAACATCGTCTCAATCCGAAAGAAGCTCTGTAACTGGTCTGGACTCACCACAAACCGTTCCACTTCTCCCTGATCACCATGCCTTGTCAGCACGGTATCCTGCGAAAAGATCGATATCGTATACAGCAACTTCTGCGACCTTTCAGTAATTGCAGACATTATTTGCCTCCGTCACCATTTTCACCTGCCGATGCCTGATATACCCTCAAAATGTCCTTCATCAATTCGATGGCCCCGAAATCATCTGACCAGCTCTCATCATCGAATACAGCAGAATTGGGAAGCATCTCTTCAAGCTCACTGAATTTACAGAAATATCTGACATAAAAATCGATGTCCTCGCGCTTTTCGATCACGATGTAGGGTGGTTCAGTAGAGAATAGAAAAATGTTGCAGTTCATGTCCTCAGGAATGCTGTTGATCATTTCCTCGTACTCTTTCAGCCACTTCTCTACTGCTTTCAGATCAAGCACCTTCCCCTCGGAATCATCATTACGGTATACATCCAGGAGTTTCTTAAAGCCTACGGTATCTATGACTTTGAGTTCTTCCAGAGTCATGCTTTCCAGGCGATCAGTATATTCCTCTCTCAGAAAATCTAGGTACCCGGTGAGAAAATTTGAAAAATACTCAATTCCACCCAAAATGCAGTCGTAGGCTGTCGTGAAGCCATAGTTCATATCAAAATATGGAAGGTAAAGTGCGACCGACTGTTGATCGAACTGTATGTCCCCAAGAAGATACTCTACTTCATAGTATGTATCTTTATTGAAAAGTAGATCAGAAAACGGCTCAATGACACGAGGAAGGCTTTCATAACAGACTTCCATTTCCCATACTTCGTGCATATCCTTGCCGTTGGCCTCACACCATTGGATCATGGCCCTCAAGGCATTCCTCACACTTTGAGTGATCATCTTCGCAGGATGATACTTTGAAGAGATGATAGACCTGTGAAGCCCTTCAATCCTCATTCTCGATCGTCTTTTGACCGGGTAGAAGTGCACAAAGCTTGACAACTCCATCGATCCGGACGTTCGCATCATGGATTCGTTGTCTTTGAGGAAATCCCGGTAGTAAATGGGATCGCCAGCAATCGGGAGATCGAAAGCCCGAAGGCTCCCGATCTCCCTTTCGATATTCCTAGCGATAGGGTTTTCGTACATGTCAACCTTCCCTTAACCGCAGGAAACTATTTCGTCAGGTGTCATTCCGTGGATTTCAATACCCGATTTGAGCACTACATCGATGAGTTCACCCTTCTTGAGTGCCAGGAGCGCCTTCTTGGGATGATTCTTTTCCAGGTAGGCTTTCACCTTATCATTTTTCCAGATGTTGCGTATCTCGTCCTCTCCAAACTTGACAATCTCATCCTTGGTCAGAGAGTCGAGGTAGCTTTTGCTCACGAACCAATCCTTGGTGAGGTCAACTCCCAGGAATTGAGCCACAGAATGACGCACCTTGGGAGAAGAGGTTTCCGAATAGCTCTGAGTGCCAGCGGTATTGCTCATGATCGTCACTATGCTCATGTCTCTCAAAAGAGGAAGCAGCTCGTCCTTGGGAAGGGAGAATACCCGATCTACATATGTCTCCTTGTCTCCAGCAAAACTGGTACCCGTTTTCTCACTGAAAAGACTCTTGGCCTCCGAGCTTGCCAACACCAGCGCAACCATTATGAGCCTAACCATCTCAGGACTGTTGACAGCCAAAGCCTCCACCTTCTGAGGGATGATGGTCTTGTAGAACTCTTCCCGGTGAAACAATCCACGCCTCTGCGCCTTCTTCTCTTCCTGCCCCTTATCGTTCATCTCGGTCACAGAAGAACATTGCTTTGCATCAGACTTTGCCGGTTTTTGTGCCTTGCTCTTAAATTCATTGACTTTGTCGGAATCGCCACTCTTGCTCTTTTTGGAGAGATAGATATCGGCGTGACAACTTTTGGGGCCTATACACGCACGGCTCAATCCCTCGACAATCGCACCATGAAGGGTGAGAACGGTGACATGGGACGCACATTCTCTGCATCGATCCGCAGGATCGCCCTTTATGATCTCATACGATCCTGCCGGGAGTTCATCCTTGATTCGATAATCATTCGTGAAAAACATCTCTCTGGCCTTGGAGTTGGCCCAATTCTCGGAGAAGAATTTCTTCTGTTTTTCTCGGTAGCACTTGGGATTGAGGCATTTTGCCTTTTCGTCTGACATGAACAGCGAATCCTGTAGACCGGAGTTATGACTGCATGTCCCGCAGGATGCCTTATCGAACTTGGCATACTCCAACATAGGAGCGTCATTTGTGATCCGGCCCCTCAACTCCTTTATGGTGAGCCGTTCCCTGAGAGCTTCGGTAAGGAATTTCAATACCCTCTCTTTTTCTGCAAGTCTCGTCAGTTCCTGCACATGACCAGCGGTGATGTTTCCGGCCTTCCATGCTTCGATGACCTGTTCGGGCATATCCAACCATGCTAACTTCTGTTTGATCAGATGTGGCTTGATCCCGGTGCGAACAGACAAGTCCATGAGCGCATCATCGGTATTACCGCCCTTTTCGAGCCTTTCCCGAAAACTTTCTGCCTCTTCGTAAGGAGTCAGATCGTCCCGCTCACTGTTTTCGGCCATCATCGCATCGTAAGCCGATTCATCATCCATCCTCCTAACTACCGAGGGAATGGTGAAACTCTCAGGGTCGAGATTGTCTTCTTTAACGATCCTCATCCCGGCATAATACCGCCTCTCCCCTGCCACGATCATAAAGAATCCATCATCGATAGGACGAACCAATATGGCCTGTAGATAGCCGTGTTTTCTTATTGATGCACACAGCGAATTGAACTTTCCCTTCTTTACCGCATCCTTGAGGTTCTCAGAGAACTTTCTGGCGTTATAGCTGTTGACCTTGAGCTTGCTGATAGGAATATTCAGGAACGTTTCCTCCAGAGATTCTTCCAACTTGCCGAACAGTTCATCGATACCCTCTTTCTGCAAACTCTGAACAACTGCATTTGCCTCCATGATCTACCTCCAAAAATTGGTTTTTATACCTTCATTATGATTTTTAACTATCTTAATATTCCCTCATTGTCAATGCTTATTTGATAATTTTAGATGACTGTTGCAAGAGATTCTGTTAAGGTTACTCCCATGATGGACATTGAGCTAATATCATTGAAGGAAAGACTTTATGAGTAGAGTATTGTTGATTGATTTAGATGATAAATTGCCCAATCTTGCCCTTATACGCCTATCCACCTACCATAAACAGGCAGGCGACGAAGTGTTTCTCAACCACTGCTTGAAGCCCGATATCATATACGTGTCCACGCTATTCACCTGGAACAAGGAACTGTAGGAAAAAATCAGACTTATGTATCCCGATTCGATCATAGGCGGTACAGGATGGGATCTCACTACTACCCTCCCCCCTGAAGTTGAAGCCTGCCGCCCTGATTATGATCTCTACAGCGTACAAGACATTTACAACCGCATCAAAGGAGGCATCAGAAGAAAAGAAACCACGATCAAAAAAGCAAAAACCATCGTAGATGCTGGAATAGGTTTTCTGTCGAGAGGTTGCCAAAGGTCATGTCCTTTTTGTATAGTCCACAAAAAAGAGGGTAGCCTCCACCAAGTAGCGACTATCGATGAGATACTGAACCCCCGTTCCATCGTATTGATCCTTATGGACAACAATCTGCTGGCAAATCCGAATTGCATGGATACACTTCGTGAAATCAGAGAGAGAAACCTTGTAGTGGACATCTCACAGGGCATCGACTGCAGGCTTGTCAACGAGGAGATCGCGCAGGAGCTGTCAAAAATCAAACACTTGAGACACTTGCATATGGCCTGGGATCTCATGAGCTTCGAGCAGCAGGTTATGCAGGGCATCCACCATCTCAAGAATTGGATAAGCCAGAAGAAGCTCATGTGCTTCGTCCTAGTCGGCTACAACACAACTTTCGAGGAAGATGTCTATAGAGTTCGCAAACTTGCTGAAGAAAAGATCGAGCCCCTTGTCATGATTTACAACAACTCACGAGAAAACCGCATGTTACGACATTGGGCGAGATACATTAATTCAAGAATATTCAAGGTGGCTGACTTCAAAGATTATCTGCCTTGGATTAAGGAGCAGCAATTTCATCAGAATCTGCGCATGGCAGTATGAGGTGATAAATATGATTATCATAGAGAAAAAAGAGCCATGGGACATGACCCAGGAAGAGTATCGGAACCAAGACCAAGCCCTCATCAGGGCAGCTCGGCGTCTACACGTCGCCTACCTTAATTAATAACATTTTACGGTCTTGAAAATGTAAACACTTGTCTGATAATGGCAAGTCATCACTTCTTCAGCTTATGAATGGGACAACTCGGCTTATTAAACAGAGAGCTTATGCCGAGTTGTCCTCTATGATTTATTTTCGAAGGAGCACATAAATGCCACGCAAAAAAAGCTCCCTTATTGAAGACCTGGCTAATATATTGCCTTGGTGGGTCCTCGTTATCCTGGCTGCGATCTCCTGCTTTGCCATCAAATACTTGCTTCCACCAGAGTTCCTAGCCCCTCAGGATGCCAATCCCCTCTCTACTCTCTTCTCCTCTGCCCGGGAGCTAATATTGTCCATGATATCTTTCATCGTTATGGCCATCTTCCTCATTGCTGCTAACCTTTCTGCGGTTAACGCATGGAAGAAACGAAAGTTGCTCGATCGCCAAGAAAACTTAGATACTATCAAGAACATAAGCTGGAAAGAATTCGAAGAACTTGTCGGCGAGGCATACAGAAGAAAGGGATATGCAGTAACCGAGTGTGGCGGCGGTGGAGCAGACGGCGGCATCGATCTTGTCCTTAAAAAAGGGAGGGAGAAGATCTTGGTTCAGTACAAGCACTGGAAATTGCAGAAAATCGGTGTAAAAATCATCCGCGAATTATATGGTATCATTCATGCCGATGGAGCAACTGGGGGGATTGTGATCACGTCAGGGTCCTTCACCCAGGAAGCAGAAGATTTCGCCAAGGGGAAACCATTGGAATTGATTGATGGTACAAATCTGCTTATACTCATAAAAGAGGTTCAGAAGAAGCAATCAGGGCCGGTCAAGGTCAACGAACAAAGCACTTTTTGCCCGAATTGCGGTGCACCTATGGTACTCCGATCTGCAAAAAAAGGCCTTCACCGGGGAGAATACTTTTGGGGATGCTCGGCTTTCCCAAAGTGTCGCTCAATCAGACATTTTAAACAATAGCCATGAACTCTGAGAAGTATGAATGTTGCTCGTAGGGTCATAAATGGAACTATCTCTTCCCTACTATGTCCTTCACAGGCTCCTGCGCTTGCATCAATTCTTCTTTATGCTTCCTTTTCTTGAACCTCTCAGTGATGTTACCAATGAAGAGCATATCGAAGACCATGAACATTATCATAATTATCCAGAAGTTCTTCTCTTGCGGGAGAAACCCGAGTACATATAGAATCGCTCCCACCATAGTATACATGATACTTTTTATTATAAATCCCATGAATTCTCTCCTTACTTCATCATGGGTGCCGTAGGCATCCCGGTGGACACCACGATCCTCAGTGCTTCCTCCTTGGAGAACCCCTTGGCCACCAACGACTCGTAGTAGTTCCGGGTAAATGTGGCAAGCATATCTGCATTTTCCCTTTTCGCCAGTTCTGTGAACATGCTCCTTATCATCTGTGAAAACATCTCCCCCATCACAGGCGCCATCATCTGCAAAGCTTCCTCGTCGCCCATCGGCCCCTGGGCAGATGCGCTTACCGGAAGAATGCCCATCATCGCCACTGTCAGCACAACCAACAATCCCTTTATTGTTTTCATATCGCCTCCTTATCTTTATCTTTTATTTTGCGAATAATAACTGTCCATCTTTTACCCACAATCGCGTCTTTTCCGTCCCGCCTCACATACTCGATCAGAAGTGTGTGCATGCCGACATCCTGCTTGGTCGGATGAATTCGGTACCGGGTGCTCATAAATCCATCGCTTGACCTGAACAGCATGGTTTCCTCCACTTTTTTACCGTCGAGAATCCATCTATGTTCGTACTCAGCAGCAACTACAGCATCAGAGATGAATTCCCTGCCCTCTCCTTCGTACACAATCACCTGGTCCGTGGCCGGCATCGCACCCAAGAATTTGACAGGACCATGACTGATAACATGCCCAGGCACAGAGCATCCCATAACCAGAAAGATTACTACAAATATACCTGATCTACTCATCCAACTGTTCCTTCTTGCCGATTTGTTCTATAGTATTAGGAACACCATCAACCGTTTGAATTTGAAACTGTGACTAAATATATTCTGTGGAGGGTTTTATAATGACCAACCTGCGAATCATAGCAGTTCTGTTTATCGTCTTTTCCCTGGCAGCCTGTTCTTCCACGTCCGTCACAAAAAAAATCGTGGTGGACTCTAGCCCCACCCGTCCTGACTGGGTCAACAAGCCTGAAATGCGGTGGGAAACCAAAGAAGGCTACTTCTACAAGAGCATGGTTTCCATTCGCGGAGACGAAAGGCTGAACGGCGGCTACCTCATCGCCTCAAACGACAACAGGGAACGGCTCATCAGGGATATCAGCGATCACCTGAAAGGCAAGATCCAGGAAGTAGTCATGACCCTGTCTGAAAACGCCGAGTATGCCCTGAATAAAGCCCGCAGCGGAGAGTTCGAGGGCACGATTTACGGCATGCAAGATATCGGACAATTCTTCGAACGTTATGAACTCGTCAATGAGGCGGAAAAAAAACGCATTCAGAGAATAGACTGTTATATTTTGTCATACATTTCTAAAATGGATTACGCCAAGACTGAGCAGGCGCTCGCAAATCAAGTAATCGAAGTGGATCCCCGAGTCAAGGAGGCCATGACCCAGGGCTTGATCAAGTTCTTCAACGAGGACAAGAACGTATCCCAGATGCAAGACAACAATTGACGGGTGTCTTCCCTATGCCCGTCGGGAAACAGCTCATTGCTCTAACGTGGGTTATCCTGATCTTTCTCAGCTTGCCCGAGCTCCTGTCCGCAAAGGACTCCGAATGGCTCTCCAGAAAACCCGAGAACCCCGAGTATAAGTACTATGTGGGTGTTTCCACATCGATCGACGAGGCATCGGCCGTCCGGGAAGCCTATGAGAACGCGGTTGAGCAGGCCATAAGAGAAAACTTTGGCACCGCAGTAGAGATCGGCGTACAGACTTTTGAGAGCTCCATAGAGGCCACGTACACCAGGAGAGTCTCCGAGAAGAGCCAGAAGGCACTCATTCGGGGCTTTGAACAGGTTGATACCCACAGAAAAGGCCAAACCCTTCACGTCCTCTTCAGGTACAGCATTGAAGAGATCAAGATGGAGAAGGCCCGTCTCGAGAAAATTATCCCAATCGAGGAACACCGGTATACAGAATCATCTGGATCCTCATTACAGAAAGGCGGCATCGAGGTGACCACGGACCCGGAGGATATCCTGATTTTCATCGATGACGTCCCCTATGGAAAATCCAACTTGAGGCTCCTGAACAAGCTGGAGCCCGGGCTTCACACTATGCGTCTTGACCATCCCCATTTTCTGACCGTGTTCGAAGAAGTTATTGTAGTCCCGAATGACACCATCAAGGTGACCAAGAATATGGTCAGGGCGGAAGGACGCCTGAACATCACTACGTGGCCGATTTCAGGAGCAGAGGTCTTTATAGATGGTAGAAGCATAGGAAAAACCCCGGTTGAATGCAGCATCCCAGCAGGCCTTACCGCCGAGATAAGAATCGAGCACCAGGAGGCCGAGCCGGTCATCACTCAAGCTGTGGTGAACAAGCAGGAAATCAGATCGATCCAGCAGAACCTCGTCCTGAAACCCTCATTGCTTACCATCACCTCTCTTCCCGAGGGAGCAACCGTCTCTATCAACGGCAGAGAGGCCGGGAGGACTCCCATTGTAAAAACACCTGTTCCTGCCCGCCAGAGGCTCGCCATTCGTTTGGCAAAAGAAGGTTGCATGGTACATACCTTCAACCTTGACGGGCTTGCTGGAGGTGAAGACAAAACACTGCCTCCCATCTCATTGAAACCATCTCCTTCCCTGGAAGGAACAACCATAGGACAACGCGACATCAAGCAGACCTCGTCTGTTATCTCACCTTTCACGGCGCGGATTGACAGAACCTGGGCGATAGATATCGGCATGAGAGTTCTCTCGGATCCTTTTGAGGACTTTGATGCCAGCCTGTGGGGATTTTATCTGAACGTTGAAAGAAAGCTCATCGGCATGCTCTGGGTACAGGCAGGTGGCTCCTACTTCGCCAAATCCACGGAAAATACCACCGGAGAGAAAAAGCTCTACGGCCAGGAAATCAGCATCGCCCTTCCCGTCCGGATCGGGAGTACATTCAAGATCGTTCCCGAGGCAGGCAGATTCTACGGAGAGGCCTCCACGGTCATCAAACGGTCGAACGAGCTCAAGGAAGACATCGAAACAACATTCTACGGCATCCAGGCCGGCATCGCTACCCTGCCTTGTAGATCCCCGTACCTGTCCTTTCTCTTGAATGCCAGGAAATACAGCGACCATGAATCTTTTGTGGGCAAAACCAGCTACGGGCTCAATGTGGGCGTTGGATTCATGTTCTGACTTCCGTTGATCAATCCAAAGGAATTTCTATGAGAAACAAGATGGGGATTTATTGAAGAAGGGGCCCGGGAATACCCGCCAGTGTTCCCGATAAATGGCCCCAAAATCAAACCGGCTTGCCTAAAATATTAGGACCAAGTCAGCGCTTTACATTAACCTTAATTCTGCGCCAGAAGCGCTATCCACCCTATGGTCACCACTAAGAAGCCAATATTCACGATGGAATTGATCAGCTTCCACCTCCTCTCTTTCCGTGCTTGTTCAGCAGTAGAAGCAATCTTTTCGGCCTCTCCTAGTGTGTACCCCATTTTCTGTAATTTTATAATCAATATCTCATGCATTTGCTTTGATCTCTCAAGCATATTAATAATCCTCCTTTTAAATTTTTGCAAGTGCACGGTCTTATTCCCGATTCCTCTATCATTGCCGAGCGCTTGCTTTAAGTGGTATCCATCAGGTTGAAAATCTCCAACACCTTCTCGGGAGAGATGGGAACAAGCCCGAAAACCGCCAGGATGTAGATAATGAAATACAGCACGAAAAGGATGACCTTTACGTACTTCCATAAAGCATCAATCCCGACCTTTCGAACCTTATCACTCTCCCGCGTCTTTTCATTCACAGGTTCCGGCGCAGTGGCCACCCTACCGGTGGTCCTGTAGGCCATCACCTCTGCTACAAACTTCTCGAGGGCCTCTGCTACCGCTCTGAAGAGCAGCACAAAGAACCTCACGACCAATACGATCACATCCACAAACATAACGTCCTCCTTTCATCTCACCGTCCCGTATCCCGGGAATGCGGTGCTTACATGGGAGGACGCACACGAGCCCCTGGCGGGGGGAACGCGATACATCCCCCCACGGGGTTTTGTAAAAAACAGATATTCTTCATGTCTTCTTAGGATCGATACTCGTCAACGGTTTGACCATTCCAGATTCCCAGTGATCAAGCTATACTTGGCTGACCGCATCCATAAGTACTTCGATCACTGTGTAAGTGTCTCCCTTGGGTCTACAGGCACAGCAGTCTTCCCTGATGAATTCCTCTCGTGAGATGATTCTGACCACGTGATTTCTTCTCAGGTACTTCACGATGTATTCTGCCATTTCCTTCCGGCTGTTCCTACGGCCCAACGCCACGGCTGCTATTCTGCCGCACTCCTTGCAGTAGCCGGCAATAAATCTCTCTGTTCCGTCGTTTCCAGTGTACAGGTTGCACCAGGCAGAGATGAACGAATCACCCCACTCCTGAATGTCCGAGACCACCTCCGAAAAGCCGGCTACTACCGGTTTTCTGAAATCAGAGACATGTTTGAACACCTTGTCCGCGGCGTACTTTTTCTCCGTGACGAATCTTTTGTGCAGCACGAACATGAAGGCATATTTGCTCCTATTCTCTCCATCGTATACGCTTACTAATACCGGCATTTCATCCTCCTCAATGCACCGTCCCGTATCCCGGGAATTGTCGGTGGAATCGGGAGGACAAACATCTACCCCTGGCCGGGAGGATGAATATCCCCCCGGATTGGGGTTAATTTAAAACAGCTATGCTGCGAGCTTTGGGGGAGTAAGCCTGGCAATGATCATTTCTGTAAACTCGTAGTCTTCTATGAATCTCCTGAGAGCCATCCCCAGCTCGGGAGAAACTGATCTCTCTTTTGCCTTGTACTCATCATACGCAGGCCTCTTTTTGATCATCCATTCCCGGAGCATGAAGAGCAGCAACCCCCTATTCTCCTGCTCGGGATACTTTATCAGGCTCTCCAGTATACTCGTTCGCATCAGATAACGCTTCCTTTTCGACAGCCACTCGAGGAGCTCAATATCAGACATGGTCTGAAAACTCTTCGATGACTGTTCTCTGAGCTTACTCTTGTCCATTTCACCTTGTCCTTTCTGCGCCCTTCGCTCTTTCAGCATTCCTTTCCTGCATCCACTCCCAGGTTTTCATTGCTTTTTCCAGCAACATGGCCTTCTTTTCAGGATCGTTGTACTTGAAGACCTCGTCCGGAAACGACAACGCAATGACAGCCCAATCGCAGTCCTCCTCGTACCAGAGACCCCCTGCGAATGTTTTGTGAGACCTGTAGGGCTCGGGCATGGTCTTTTTGCGTTCAGCGGATATTTTGTACCCGCCGTGACTCGCCGTGGTATAGAAATCAATTCCTTCGGCGATGTGCTCGATCTGCTGTGCCTGTCCCCATGGAGTGTATACATATTCCTTCAACAAATTTATTCGCATTTCAGCTACCCTCCTTGATTCTAAGTTGCGGAGAACGATCGGCAGCCCCCATGGGGATCTCGAAACGTTCCCCGCGGGGTTTGATTGATTTACTTTGACTATCCTAAGATGTGGTCCAGATTGACCAGTTCATCACTCTCACTCGCGCTCGGCAACTCTTCCCTCTTTCTCTGAAGAAGAACCAGAATTACATTGTCCGGCATCTTCGCCTCATCAACTAGCATCATGGCGTCCGTGAACCTCAGTCCACCATTGCCGGCACCGAGCAGTGGGGTTACGATCGTAAGCCCTTTCTGGGACAGATCCCTTATTTGCCTATAGGACTTCTTCACATCCTTGAAGGTGGAAAAAGCTTTCCAGCTCAGGTGCGGGTGTTCTTTGTTGAGAGGTTTCGTTGGGGCACAGATTATGCGGCGCCCGACATGAACGAAAACCTCTTCACCGTACTTCTGACACCAGCTCCCGTAGAGACCAGGCAATTCGGGAAACTTCTCCGCAGCCTGTTTCGCCAATCCTCGGCCCATCACGTTCTCGCCGTCCGCCTTCCAACCAACGTTGGTCGGTATTACCAGATACGACTCGGGCCTTGCCTCAAACTCCTTCCAAATGTCACCATGGATCGTAATCATCCGATCCTCCTTTAAGCTTCCATCCTTTCAATGGCGTCTGCGCGGAGAACCTTTCAGCTCCCCACAGGGGAGATGAAAAGCCCCCGCAGGGTTATTTGTTTCTTGCGACCCGGTTTACTCCGAATTCTCATGTATGAAAAATCTGTACTCATAGGCCACAAGCCTCCTTCTTTTGTCTCTGCTTCCGGAACTCTTCTCTCAGATCCATCAGGATCCGGCCCAATCGGTTCTCGCCCTCAATGTTCTTGCACCTCGGACAAGAACAGTTTCCCCACACGTTGTCATGCCAGTCGTTTCCCTCAACGAGAACCAACTCGCCCGTCTGGAGCAACTTTTCCATAAGGTTCGAATTCTGCTGAAACTTAGCCTGAACAACCGTTCGCATGACGTTCTCCTTGATCTCTTCCCAGTCGGGCCTCAGCTTCACGTGCCTTCCCAAATGCTTCGCTTGAACTGGCCTGGGCGCACACTGAATTCGTCGCCTTGAAGCCTCATCATTTGTCTTCAGCGCCTGGAAAAGGTGCTCACTGCTTGGCCAGATCTTGCCAAAGAAAACGATCCTGCAGGGATAGAAGTTGCTCAGTAATCGGTATCTACCGCTGAAAGAGTCGATCACATTTGCTTCTGCCATTCATCACCCTCCGGAGTACTGTAGTTTACGGAAAAACATCTCCCTGGTGATGATAGACCTTTGATTAATCGACACATAGCCATCGTCGGTGACAAGGTAAAAATTCATTCCCCTATGTGCCATGATCACATCCCCCATTGAGGTGCTTTTCTTGGTCTTCTTGATCAGATGTACCCCGCTGTTCCTCCACCACGGCTGATCGATATGACGCGTAGCCATATGGGCGTATGAGAGCTCGTCACAGAACACCTGAGCTACCAGCTTATAGTCCTCGGGAAACTTTACCTCACCCCCTTCAAGCAGGAGCTTCATGTGCTCCGTTCTCGTCAGATGGTATACGTAATACAGCCCTCTTGTTTCAGGTTCCGTAGGCGGAACAACTTTCAGCATTTTCCTATCAATCGGTATCACCATGACAAATTCATTGGTGATAAAACGATCCGGCGTGCTTGCCAAAACCCTGTCAGGAAAATGGTCGTCCATGAAGATATCCCGCTCTTTCTGGCTCTGAAAAACAAGTCTTACGGAGTTCTTCATTTCGGCCCATTTCGGCACCTCATGGATCAAGGCTGTGGCATATAGATTCGTGTCCGATTCCTTTTTCGCCATCATCGCACGGCACAAGCCGTTATAGATTGACGTATTTTGGTATCTCTTTAAATTTGGTCCCTCCTTTTCCATCCAAGGTCTGACAAAGGCCTTGACGAAATGAAAGAGCTCGGGGCAAAGCGTACCTTCCGTAAAATCCTCCCTTACATTCTTCGAGAAATCAACCCGGCCGTCTACTATGGAACATTCACATCCCCATGCCGAGACATAGTTTTGATCTTCAGGCACCGGAAGCCCACAAACAAGCTTATTCATTTGGGTAGCATGTCCATCAGCCGATTTTTTGACCATGTTCTTGGCGTTAATCACTGTCGCCATCCTCCTTTTCGCGCACCTGTATCCCAGGCATGCATAATTTGTGGAGGACGTATCTCGGACCCCATTGGGGAACGCTGATACATCCCCCACGGGGTTTGACTAACTTTACTCGACTATTTTACGAGGGATTCCTTGAAGACCTGTTCCATCCAGGCTTCTTTGGTCGTACACTCAACACTTTCAATTGAAAGAGCATAGTCGCCATCCTGGTAGGTCCACTCCTGCCTTTCCTCGTCAAGACCATCAAACTCGTCGTACAGCGTCTCCGCGTACTTTTCCGCCCAGGCTCTCACCTCATTCTCGTTGTCAGCGTGAATGAGCTTCCAATACATCGAATGAAACGACCCCATGGATTCTTTGAAAAGCACCGCGAAGAGCGGCTTATCACTGGCTTTCGTTACACCACGATCGCCAAGCCAGCTATTGATATCCACTTCCCTCTCGATATCCTCTTGCGGCCATTTCGAGACTACTTCAAACTTGAACTGTTGGTAGAGACTCAAAGCCGTCTCCTTATCACCAGTGACTTCAAGTAGAATAGCCAGGGCAAGCTGACTCGGACCACTGCCGGCGTAGCCCCAGGAAAAACCGTCGGGGGAATGATTCACTACCGCTTGACTCACCTTAGGATCTAGCTCCTTTTCATCAAGCCAGACCCTGCCCGTTTTTATCTCGCCTCTGATTTTCATCTTTTTCTCTCCTCTGTTATCTAGCCATAGACGAGCTTCGTAAGTATATTGCTTATGGCAAGCGCATCTTCCATTGACCAGCATTTCCCCACGAACATCAATCTCCTCATGCCATCTCTTGTTATGGCTTCCATATGAACATAGTAACCTTCAGAACATCCCGGTACTGCAAAGCACGCAATGTATCTGGGATCCACTGGCCAATGGGTCAACTCGTCAAAATCTTTCCAATATCCAGTGAAGTATTCTAGATTTTCCCAGAGTTCCTTGTGATCTGACTTGAGCTTACCGACAATGAACTCGTAAACCTTTTCGAGGTGCTTTCCTTTCTCGTTTCCAACTCTTCCGTCCCGTACCTCATAGGTCGTGAATTCATCCTCCCGTCTATCAATCACTTCCGGATAACCCTGCTCCATAGCAACTTTGTTGGCACGTGAAAGCATATTCGCAATCCGGTAATACCCAAGGCTGTCGCCGCCACTCTTCCAGATCGAGGCTATCTTCTCTTTTCCCCCAACATTTGGGATGTCCGGGTGAAAATTATAAACCCTTTCGATAACCTCCCACTGATCAGGAGTGACAGAAGCACCGATCAGTGTTTCAAATTCGTTTTTCGACATATTTCCTCCTTATTGGGGAGGACATTCCGCGGGCCCCCTGACGGGAGACATCACGAAACATCCCCCCAGGGGCTTGATTATTGGTTTTCTCTACTGATGTTTACTGTCACAATACATGTAAGCCATCCCATCGTAAGCCACTGTTTCAAGAAGGAAATTGAGTCTCCATTCCTTCCCACAGTTGTTACAATAAATGGTCTGGCTCACATACGGCCCCTCACAGTCGAAGGAACCTCCTTCTGTCGGTGAACCGCAATTCCAGCAGCTGCCATCACCCTTGGCCATGTAGTTCATGATCTTTTCCCGGTCATTCATCAGAGCCTACCTCCCTGCTCTCTTCAGAGCTGTTCAGTACCCCTTCAATGATCAGGAGCCGGTTGTTAATTTCATCTGTCCGGACAGAATCATCTTCTATCTCGAGCAGCTCATAGAGCCTTTTCTTCTCTTCCTGCAGCTTCCTGATACAACTCGGACAATCGATCTCTTCAACTGCAAGATCATCTACTGAAACCCTTTTCCCGCAGATTGCCTTGTGTGTTTGGTAAAAACGCCTGAGTGCATACAATTGCTGGGACTGGGTTAATGCAGGATTTGGTTTGTAACTCGGGAAATGCTTCATCAAGCACCTCCCATGCACATCGACAAATTGACGACCGCCTCCTTGGAAATCTCCTTGAATCCCAAGCTGGCAACCAGACAGTATATTCCTTTGTCATCCAAGAGAATGACATCCCCGACAGACGTAGATCTTTTGCCTATCTGAGGGTTCACCTCCTGCACGCCATTGTTCTGCGGCCACGGCTTATCAAAATGGTTAGTCAGCCAATAAGCCACGTTAAAAGTGGTGCAGTGGACCTGGGCCACAAGGGTGTAATCATCCGGGAAACGGCAGTCCCCTCCGCGATTAAACCGGGAGAAAGCATCGCCCGTGAGATGATACACGAGGTAGTACCTCTTCCAAATCATGGACTGTGCATCCTGCGGATAAACACTCACTTCGATTTTGGTTTCGTCGACGTATAAGATCACACCCTCTGACGTCATATACATCCCATTGGCCTCCATGGGCTGGCACTCGGGAAAATGCTCGACCAGAAAGGAATTTCTCTCACTACTGTCGACAAACTCTAACTT
>MPOY01000337.1 GCA_001896715.1 Methanoculleus sp. EBM-46 | reverse complement strand
ATTCGTATTGTTTGATCCTCAGATAGTTTCTCAGTCTTCTTTTCTCGAGTCTTCCCTCTTCGACGGCTTTGAGGACTGCGCAGCCCGGTTCCACCGTGTGGGTGCAATCATTGAAGCGACAGTCCCTTGAGAGTTCGGTTATGTCGTCGAAGGCTTCGTCGAGTCCTTCAGTATCGCTCACGGCGAACTCCCTCATCCCTGGCACGTCTATTAGCTTTCCTCCTCCGGGTAGATAGTAAACACTCGAAGAGGTAGTCGTGTGCTTTCCTTTGTGGCTTGACAGGCTAACCTCGCCTGTCTTTGCCGAGTCGCAGTTCAGCAGTGCGTTTACGAGAGAAGATTTGCCAACGCCTGAACTGCCGGCCAGCACGGTCGATTTTTTCCTCAGCAGGCCTGCGAGTTCATCTATACCCGTTCCGGTCAGCACGCTCGTGAATTTCACGGTGTACCCGAGTTCACTGTAAACCTTCGAATCTTCGATCGTTCTTTCCGAAAATCCAAGATCGGCCTTGTTGAAGGCTATTATCACGTCCAGACCGGAACTCCTGGCCGAAGTTATGTATCGCTCTATCAGACTTTTTTTGTAGGGGGGATCCTTGACGGCAACTACGACAAGAAGCTGATCTATGTTGGCGGCGATCACCTGTTCAAGATGCCTTCCCTTCTTGCCGGCACCCTTTCGGACGAGACTGCTGCGCCTTTCCTCTATCGCTGTGATTATGCCCTGATCTTTTTGAAGTCTTTCAAAAAGTACTTCGTCTCCAACGGCGAGAATACTCTTTTCTTCCCTTTCCAGCTTGAGGAGCTTTCCTCTAAGAAGGCAGCGGAAAAAATCCCCGTCTTCGGACCTCACGTGGTACATTCCCTTTTGAACGTTTACTACTTCACCTTTCATCGATGACCTCCGATTATTGTTTTGATTTTGAAAAGACTGAATTAAATAAAGACCACAGGCTCCGGAAACGCCTGTGGTCACAATAATCGGACTGTTGATGACGTCAGCTTATGTGAGCCGTCTGGATGGCGGTGCCGGAACCCGTGGGGTTAAGAAACATCGTAAAATTACCCTTCATTCTGCACCACCTCCTTTCGACAGATCGATTTATTATACAACAAGCCTCGCCGTTTTTCCAAACGGCCGTTTTGAGTATATAATTGATGTGTATAATCGGGTGAGGTTGAGATGAATTTGATTTCTAGAGGGTTTTTTTCCCTATTTTTAATTGTCTTTTTATCTGTCGGTCTGGTGGCCAGCGATCCCGCCGATATGCATTCTGCTACCGCAACCGCGTATTTCGAAGATATAGCCAGAGAGATACTGAAATTGGATTCTTTCGAAGATTTGTTGAAGCTCGAAGGCTTTTTCATAGATGAACCGCGGGAGCAGCCTATAGAAACAACAAAGGAAAATCCCGTTTCCATTCCGGCAACAACACAGGTCGCTACCCGGATTGAGTCTCTTCTCGAGCCGGCTCGCCCGTTCGCGGCCACCGAAACGGTGTACATCGAATACGGCGGTGGACCTCTACCCGGAGGGGTGGAATTCCGCTTTGAACCTGGAGACCCGGGCTTGGGTCTTCCCGATGTGATAGAGTTCTATAAAGACGGGGTATTGATAGATACGCTTTCGGGAAAGACTATACTCAGACCGATCATAGCCCTCGACACGCCGACGGTCGAAAGCGAGACCGCCGTGTTCCTCTTTCTCACGGGCGATTACGCAACTCCCATGGGAGCCTTCTACATCACTCAAACTGAAAGGGGCATCTATACGCTTACCGTCGCGATCAGCCCCGGTCAGGTGAGAAATATCGTGGATATCGACGGTGACGGAACCAAAGAGCTCCGTGTGCTGGACGATCATATGGTCAAATCGCTCGAAGTAACCGAGCTTTCGGAATTCACACGTTTCTTCAAATGGACTCCCGACGGATGGATTGTAGATAAGCCGGGAGATTTTCCGGGCGAGTATGCGGCACTTTCTCTCCAGAACCTCGACGATGTCTCCGCGAAGAGCCCTAGAACGCCTTTCGTCTGGTCTTTCGCTTACCACTCTTATATGGCCGGAGTAGAACTGGCAGTGATTCAGGAAACCGTCAGCGAGCTGGTGGAAGAATACT
>MPOY01000506.1 GCA_001896715.1 Methanoculleus sp. EBM-46 | reverse complement strand
ATATTTGAGCGCCCCCGAAGGTCTTCTCAAAGAGCGCGGGACCATGCCGGCCGAGGAGATCTGTACTCTCCTGCGGAACGGTGCCTTTGACGTGCCGGGCAAGATCGGGGAGTCACCCTGAAACTCGACCCCGACTTCGTGAAGGTGTTCGGCGCGAGCGTCACCCCCGGGAGAGAGGTCCGGCTTGAGCACGGCGGTTCATCGTGCAGTAATCAGACCTCTTCTGGAGGTTCCTGGCGCGCCCCCTTCCACTCGCCTTTCAGTTCGGGACGATCGGCGAGGATCTTGCTGACCGTGCTCCTGCTCACATCAAACATCCTGCAGATCTTGCCGATGCTTGTTCCGGCCCGGCGCACCGTGATGAGCGCCTCGATCTGACCCTCGCTGAGCGCCCGCGGCCTCCCTATGGCCTGCCCCCCTTCTTTCTTCGCCTTCCTCGGTGCCGGGGCGGCAGCCTTCCCGGTGCCCTCCCGGTACCGGCCCATATAGCGGATGAAGTTGCCGATGGCCTCCCTCCGGAGCGCCGGATCGTCACGAGATCCAAAAAAGTCGTTATTCACGCAGTAGACGGTGTAGTCCTCGTTCAGGGTCTTGAGTGCTGCAAGCCCGGTATCCATATCCTTTGCGAGATCGGCCAGATCGTATATGACGATCTCGGGGCAGTCGTTTGCGGCGCAGTACTCGAGCATCGCCAGAAACCCCTCCCGCCTCTCAGGATGCGTTGCGCCGGCACGGTGATCGTGAAAGATCGCGGCGATCTGGAACCGATATTTGCAGTAATTCTCGACTTCATCCTTTTGTGCTGCGAAATCTCCTTTCCTTCTCGTATTCAGGTATGCCACAGCATCTCTCTTCATCCGTTTATGGTGCCGCAGGAATGCATATATGATTTATGAAAAGTGCGCCGCTACCGCCGCATCCCTCCGCCCGCAAAACGGCGAGCAACCCCTGAGGAGAAAGAAGGTTCACCTTCCCTGCTTCTGCGACTCCCACCGGTCGAGGACATCCTGCCCCTCGACAAAGACGAGGCCGTGCTTCCTCGCATACTCCATCGCTCCCTCCTTAGAGAGCGCAAACCCCGTATCGTCGTCCAGCATCTCGCAGATCGTGACCGCAGGAGTGACATCGGCCATTGCGGCAAGCGCGATCGAGAGCTCGGTCTGTCCGCGCCGCTCGTCGAGCAGCCGGTCGGCGGCCCGTAGAAGCGCCATGTGACCGGGTGTCCGGAAGTGCGCGGCAAAATCGTGCCCCCCGCCGTTGAGCGACCGCTTCACCTCTTCGGCGATGGCGGTGACCGTCAGGGCGCGGTCGCGGTCCGTGATCCCGGTATAGGTCTCGCGGTGGTTTACCCAGAGAGAGAACGACGAGTGGTTCTTCCGGTCGTACGGGACCTCGCCGTCCTTCTCGACCAGGCTGCAGGCCCGGAGGAGATCGTGGGCGAACGGGAGGCCGAGCCTCTTTGCGGCATCGGGATGCACCGCCGTGCAGATCAGGCCGCCGCCGTCTTTACGCATCCGCCGGATGTGGGCGGGCGTGACGGCATCGGAGCGTATCGCAAAGTCGGTCTCGCGCTCCCGGTTGTCAAAGTCGTAGAGCAGGACAAATTCGCCCCGTGCAAGGGCCTGTATGGCTGCATCAATCATGGGTAATCTCCACCTCGATCGTATCGTTGTCGTTCAGGTCCAGGGTCTTGCGGAGCTCGTGGCCGGCGATGACCTCGATGATATCCTCCGGATAATGGGTGCGGGAGGGCTCGACGATCGCGCACACCTCGCCCCGGATGCGGCAGGGGAGCACCCGGGCGCCGCCGAACGTCCGTTCATCGGCGGTAAACCCGGGTATATCGATCCATCCTGCATGGTCGAGATGCTTCCTGACCTGGACGCTCGCCGCATCGAGCCTTATGTTCAGGGTGCCGGGAAAGGGCTCAAACCCGAGAGACCCGCTGAACTGCTCTTTGTAATGGGGGAGGCTCATGTAGTAGCGCCCTTCCCCGAGGCCGCTGATAACGGTCCCGGTCAGGACATACTGCCGGCGCTCCGGGTCGAAGATCCGCACGTAGTCCGCATACTCCCGCCTCAGCGTCTGCTCGCCCGCACGGGTGATAGCGACATACTGGCCGTCGGGCTTCATCGACCGGACGACGAACTGCTGCCGCTCAAGCGCGATAAGGCGCCGCGATGCGGTCTGGGGGCTGATGCCGAGAGCGCTCGCGAGCGACTGCGACGAGAGCCATATCGGGCCCTGGCACCCGCCGAGCAGGGCGATCATCTTCAGGGACTGCAGATCTTCCGCTTCAACCATTATATCATAATTGAGATGCATACTATATACGGGTTTTGTAACGACACCATGCCGGCAGGCCTTCGTGAAATGTCGATATGGGATACGCTAATTATATAAGTTCCGGTGCTAACATTAGCTGCATGAAATCCGGAGTGCGGCATCAACTTGCCGAGAAAATGGCGGGAGAGATCACACTCTCGGACTCACCGGGACAGGCCTTGAAGAAGTGGCGGCAGAGTTTCAACATCCCTCAGGGGTTGCTTGCCGAGCGGCTCGAGGTCTCTCCCTCAGTTATCAGCGATTACGAAAGTGGACGGCGAAAGAGTCCGGGAACCGCCATCGTCGGCAAGATCGTCGACGCGATCCTCTCGATCGACGAAGACAGCGGCGGTCGGTTCATCAACAAATTTGCAAAAATTCTGTACATCGAATTTGACGAAGACGTCATCTACGACATCCACGAGTACGCATCCCCGGTAAGTCTCTCCGACTTTGCCGGAGCCATCGACGCCGCCACGCTCTGCGGCCCCATGGACCAGACCATCTACGGGTACACGGTGATCAACAGCCTCAACGCGATCCTCCAGCTCTCGTCAAGCGAGTTCAACCGTATATACGGCTGGAGCACGGAGCGTGCGCTCATATTCACCGAGGTCTCGACCGGGAAGTCACCCATGGTGGCTATCCGGGTCACCCCCTTCAAACCCCGCTGTGTGGTCCTGCAGGGGATCAATCCCGAAGAGGTGCACCCGCTGATACCGGGTCTTGCGGAGCGCGACCGTATCACGGTGCTCTGTACCACGATGGATGTCGAGGCGATCATCAGCGCATTACGAGGGAAATTATGGTAGGTATTTATTCGTACGGCGTCTACATCCCACGATACCGGATAAAAGTCCCGGAGATCGCGCGGGTATGGGGCGCCAACGCAGACGACATCACCCGGGGCCTCGGGGTCTTTGAGAAGTCCGTCCCCGATCTCGACGAAGATACCGCAACGATCGCCGTCGAGGCGGCCCGTGCCGCCCTCCGGCGGAGGAAGATCGATACCGGCGCTATCGGTGCGGTCTACGTGGGGAGCGAGTCCCACCCCTACGCGGTCAAACCCACCGCCTGCACGGTCGGCGAGGCGATCGGGGCGACACCGAACATGACCGCCGCAGATTACGAGTTCGCGTGCAAGGCGGGAACCGCAGGCCTCCAGACCTGTATGGGGCTTGTCCGGAGCAAGATGATCCCGTTCGGGATCGCCATCGGTGCGGATGTGGCCCAGGGCGCTCCCGGCGACGCTCTTGAGTACACGGCGGCGGCCGGCGGGGCCGCGTTCGTCGTCGGCGAAGGGGAGACCATCGCCGATATCAACCGGACCTGCTCCTTCACTACCGATACGCCCGATTTCTGGCGGCGCGAGGGGCAGAGTTACCCCCGGCACGGCGGCCGGTTCACCGGCGACCCCGGCTACTTCAAGCACGTCCAGGGCGCCGCAAGGCTTATGTTCGATGCGATGGGCACCGGCCCGAAGGACTACGACTACGCGGTCTTCCACCAGCCGAACGCGAAGTTCCCGCAGCGGGTGGCAAAGATGCTCGGCTTTACCGACGCACAGATCCGGCCCGGCCTCGTCGTTCCGAAGCTCGGCAACACCTACTCGGGGTCGTCGATGATCGGGCTTGCGGCGACGCTTGATGTCGCAAAACCGGGCGAGCGGATATTCGTCACATCGTTCGGTTCCGGGGCGGGGAGCGACGCCTTCGATATCACGGTCACCGACGTGATCGAGTCGGAGGCATTCGACCGGGCGGCGGCGCCGGCCGTGGAAAAACTCCTCGCAAACCCGATCTACCTCGACTATGCACTGTATGCCAAACACAAAGGAAAGATAGTGATGCAGAAATGAGAGACGTAGCAGTGATCGGTGTCGGGTGCACGGAGTTCGGGGAACACTGGAGCACGTCGTTTCGCGACCTCTTCGTGACGGCAGGAGCGCTGGCGCTTGAAGATGCCGGGATATCGGGCGAGAAGATCGACGCCCTGTATGTCGGGAACATGAGCGCCGGCCGGTTCGTCGAGCAGGAACACATCGGGGCCCTGATCGCGGATTACGCAGGGTTGGCGAGCAACCACGTCCCCTCGACCCGGGTGGAGGCGGCCTGCGCATCCGGCGGGCTTGCCTTCCGGCAGGCGGTCATATCGGTCGCAAGCGGCATGGAAGATATCGTGGTCGCAGCGGGCGTCGAGAAGATGACCGATGTCGGGACCGGAGCGAGCGTCGATATGCTCGCGAGCGCCGCGGACCGTGAGTGGGAGGGATTTGCCGGAGCGACCTT
>MPOY01000357.1 GCA_001896715.1 Methanoculleus sp. EBM-46 | reverse complement strand
CACCGACGCACGAACCATCAGGGTCCGCGACGGCGACCGCGTCCAGATCGCCGACGAGGCGACCGGAAAGACCGCCCAGGCCCACGTCGACACCACCGGCTCGCTCATCGAACCGGGATCCATCGGCATCTACCGGCCGGTGAACGCCGCGCTCGCCGTCGACGAGGAGACGCCCGTCGAAGTGCGGAGCGCCGAGCGGCCGGCATCCCTCTCGCACATCAAGAAAAAGATGGACGGCGGCCGCTTCACCAAGGACGAGACCGTGGATATCGTCAGGGATATCGTCAACGATACCCTCTCGCCCGGCGAGATCACCGCCTACGTCACCGCATCCTACATCAACGGCCTCGACATGGATGAGATAGAGTACCTGACGAGAGCCACGGTCGAGACCGGGGAGCGCCTCCACTTCACCCGGCACCCCGTCGTCGACAAACACTCCATCGGGGGCGTGCCGGGGAACAAGATCACCCTCCTGATCGCGCCGATCATCGCCGCAAGCGGCCTTCGGATCCCAAAGACCAGCTCCCGCGCCATCACCGGCGCCGGCGGGACCGCAGACCTCATGGAGGTCCTTGCGCCCGTCTCGTTCCCGGCCATCGAGGTCCAGAAGATGACCGAGAAGGTCGGCGGCGTCATCGTCTGGGGCGGGGCCACGAACATCGCCCCCGCCGACGACAAGATCATCACCTACGAGTACCCGCTCCGGATCGACGCCCGGGGCCAGATGATCGCGAGCGTCATGGCCAAGAAGTTCGCCGTCGGTGCGGATATCGTGGTCATCGATATCCCGGTCGGCCGGAACACCAAGATAGAGTCGGTTCCGGAGGGCCGGAAACTTGCCCGGGAGTTCATCGAGCTCGGCGAACGGCTCGGCATGCGGGTCGAGTGCGCACTGAGTTACGGAGAATCGCTCGTCGGCCGCACCATCGGCCCGAACCTCGAGGTGCACGAGGCGCTCGCCGTTCTCGAGGGGGCGACCGAGCCGAACTCCCTGATCCAGAAGAGCATATCGCTTGCCGGGATTGCGCTCGAGATGGCCGGGAAAGCGGCCTACGGCCAGGGCGCCGAGGTGGCGAACGACCTCCTCCGGAGCGGCAAAGCCCTCGAGAAGATGCGGCAGATCATCGAGATCCAGGGCGGCGACCCGACGGTGAAGGCCGATGATATCGTTCCGGGCGATTACAGGTTCGTTGTCCGGGCGCCGCAGGACGGCTACGTCATCGAGCTCAACAACAGCGCGCTCGTCACGCTTGCCCGGCTTGCGGGTTCGCCCTACGACCACGGCGCGGGGCTCGAGATCCACGCAAAGAAAGGGGTCCGGGTCAGGAAGGGCGATCCCATCTTCACCATCTACGCAGACCGTGAATGGCGGCTTGAACGCACAATCGAGGTCGGCCGGACGCTGATGCCGGTCCTCGTCGAGGGGATGGTCCTTGAGCGTGTTCCGCCCGAGCGCTGGGTGTAAACCGATGCACTCAAATTTTTGGGCGCAGTACACTCCAGCATGGTAAAACGTCGTCTCATCATAGCCCTTCTTGTCTCCTGCCTCCTCCTCTGCTGCACGGCGCAGGCCGTCACCCTTCGGATCAGCGTGGCCGACGAGAAGACCGGTAGCGCGCTCGTCGACGCCTCCATCTACGTCGACGGCGACTACATCGGGAGCACTGCATCGGATGGCACCTACTCCTACGTCCATTCCGGGAAGAAAGACCTGCGGTTGAAGGTGGTGCGGTCGGGCTACCGGGACTGGCTGGATTACGTCGGTGCCGATAGGACCGGCATTGTAGTCAACATGGCCCGCAAAGACGAGATCCTCACGTTCGAGCTCTACGATGCGGGAACCCTGCGACCGGTCGTCGGGGCTCTGGTGCGTATCGAGGGCGACGGGGTATCGAGCTCGGGGACGAGCGGGAGCGGCGGGAGCACGACCTTCACGGTGAGGGCGGGTGCGCTCTACAACGTCGAGGTCCGCGCGTCAGGCTACTACGATCTCTCAAAGACCGTGCAGATGGAGAGCAGCGATAGGCTCGTCCAGTACTGGCTCTTCTCAAGCGACCTTCTCGCGGTCCAGGTGCGGGACGGCGCGACATCCGTCCCCATCGAGGGTGCGGAGGTCTTCGTCGACGGTTCGCGCGCCGGAGCGACCGATGTCGACGGCAGACTGCCACTCCACCTGCAGCGGGAGAAGCGGTATTCTCTCAGGATTACGGCACCGGATTACCAGCCCTACCAGGAGGAGCGTTACCTCGGCGCGGGCGATGTCTTCCTCCCGGTGCACCTCTCGAAGTCGGCATACCCGGTCTCGGTAACGGCCTTTTGCGAGGCGATGAAACCGGTCGAGGGTGCGGAGGTCTCCCTCAACGGGACGCTCCAGGGGAAGACCAACCAGTATGGGCGGTTGGCGCTCTCCGATATCCACGCGGGCACGTATGAACTCCTGGTTCGGGCGCCCGGCTACGAGGACTGGAGTGTTACACGCCAGATATCCGGGAAAGGGGAGGACATCGTCGCCGATCTGAAGTATGACCGGGCGAGCGTGACCGTCCGCGTGGAGGGGCCCGACCGGAAGGCGGTCGCCGGTGCGGTCATCATCATCGACGGTCGGACCGCCGGGGTGACCGACAGCCTCGGGTGTTTCAAAACGGCGCTCACGACGAACAGGGTGTATGCCGTCGCCGCCGCCCGCGACGGTTACCAGAACGTCTCGGTCGATGCTGATATACCGCTCGGTACCGCCGAGTTCACGGTTCCGCTCGTGATGGAGCAGGCCGTCAACGTCTGGGTGCTTGTGGCCGGCATCGGGGTCGTTACGGCCGTCATTCTCGGTGCGATCTTCATGGTGCGGCGCCGGCAGGCCGGGCAGAGTCGGAGCCGGTCGCCACGGGGCCGGGACGGGTTATAGGTCTCCCCGGCCCCGCCCCGGAAGTACTTTTTTTCCCGGGGTCCGGCGACAGGATGTATCCCCGGAAGAAAAAATAATTTCAGATACAGGATAAAGTAATATCTCTTTTCTCACATGGGGTCCTTTCATCGAACAAATATTCAAACAGCGTGAATATCATTGCCCTATTCGCAAACAGAGCCTTCTGGCTTGTTTATCATATTAGTAATATTTATATACTTTGTTGTGATAGGAGCAGATACGGTGAAGTATGAAACTACAGACATATGCGTACCTTGCCGTCGGGCTGCTCCTTCTTGCGGCCCCGGCCGGGGCGTTAATACCTGATAACATCACGATAAGCGCGAGCCCCGTGTGGTTGACGGCGGGGGGCGACAATGCCGCAACCATCACGGTGCAGGTCAAGAACAGCACCTCCCCGCTCGAGGGAGTCGGTGTCGACTTCGATGTGGATGGTACGTATGGGAGCATATCTCCCCTGCACGCGGTGACCGATTCCGATGGGAAGGCGATGGCCGACTTCAGGCCCGGGACCGTTGCCGGAACCGCGAAGATCACCGCGACGGTGCCGTATGAGGGGCCGGATGAGCCGTTGAAGGAGAGCATCGACCTGCAGATCGACCACACGATACCGCATGCGATCGCCGGCCTCTGGTATAAGCCGGAAGTGACCGCCGGGGGGGAGACGGATATCACTGTCCGGATGGAGGACCGGTACGGGAATGTCGTGGATAGCCGGCGGGAGGATGCCCTGGGAATTTCTCTCCAGGCGGAGAACGTGACCTTCATGGTGGGCTCGCCCGGGGGCGGGGCGGCGTTTGCCGGCGGTCGGGATAAGATCCCGGTGCCGGTGGATGAGAACGGGAATGCCACCGCAAGGCTCCGGGTCGATACGGTGGCCGGGGAGAACGTCGTCTACATCCAGCCGCCGAAACCTATCAAGGGCGAGTATATCTCCATCACCGGCACGGCGGACGGTATGCCGGCGGGTATCGCCTGCATGGCAATTCCGCACGATGCCTCGGCCCCGGCAAACGGGGAGAGCAAGGTAACGCTGATGTATACGCTGACCGATGCGTACGGGAACCCGGCAGCGGGCCAGGACCTCTGGGTGAACTCATCAGGATTGCGGGGGGACTCAAAGCTCATCAGCTCGAGTTCCCGCGGGGAGGTGTGGATCACCTATGGGCCCGAGGATAACACCGGCAGGATCGCTATCACCGCAACGGCCGCCGCGAATCCGAGCGTGACCATCACCACCTGGGTTGAGTTCACCAGCACCGAGCCGGTGGACATGCTCCTCACCGCGAGCCCGCAGACGATGGCGAGCCGGGACCGTAACCCCGATGTCGCATCGGAGCTCCGGGCCAAGGTGATGGATATCAGGGGAAACCCGGTCCGGGGGGAGACGGTGACGTTTGAGATCGTCTCGAACCGCTCCGCACCCTTCAATCAGACCATGGATCAGGGGTTGGAGGCTGCATCCGCCATCACCGACGCCGACGGGT
>MPOY01000263.1 GCA_001896715.1 Methanoculleus sp. EBM-46 | reverse complement strand
GTGACGGTCCTGAGGGTGATGGCGCCAAGGTCGATCGCCGCCTCGCTGCCCCGGACCCGTGATATTCCGGGGAATATGTTCTCCATGCCGGTGAAGGCGGCGACGAACTCCGTAGCCGGCTGCCGGAAGACCTCGTCCGGCGTGCCCGCCTGAACGATCTTTCCATCCTGCATCACCGCCACGCGGTCGGCGAGGGCGAATATATCCTCGAAATGGTGGGTGATGTGAACGATCGTCGTTCCCATCGCACGATGGACGGCCTTGAGTTCTCTCCTGAGCCGGTCCCGGGTGACGGCGTCGAGCGCCGAGAGCGGTTCGTCAAGGAGCAGGACGCGGGGCCGGAGGACGAGCGCCCGGGCGATCGCCGCCCGCTGCTGCTCCCCGCCGGAGAGCGTCAGGGGGGTGCGGTCAAGGAGATGACCGATCCCGAGCAGGTTTGCGGTTTCAGAAACGCGCTCCTTGATCCGGTCGGGTTCGATCTTCTGCTGCCGGAGGCCAAACCCTATATTCTCCCCGACGGTGAGGTGGGGAAAGAGCATGTAGTCCTGGTAGACCATGCCGATCCCGCGGTCTTTCGGGTCGGTGCGGGTGATCTCCCGGCCGTCGAGGCTGATCGTCCCCGAAGCGGGCGCATAGATCCCCGCGATCGTCTCGAGGAGGATGGTCTTTCCCGCACCGGTCGGCCCGAGTATGATGAGGTATTCGCCGGCACCGACGGTCAGGTCCACGCCGTCGAGGGAGAACTCGCCGAGGGAGAGGGAGAGAGCCCTGACGTCGAGCATCAGAAAACCCCCCGGCCGTCGGTGTAGCGCTCAAATATCGCAAGCGACGTCACCGATATGACGATCAGGATGACCGACGCAGCGATGGCGAGATCGAGGTCTCCCGTCGACATATTCAGGAAGAGCGCGATGGGCAGGGTCTCGGTCTTCATCTGGGTGGCCCCGGCAAGCATCAGGACCGCACCGAACTCGCCGATGGACTTCGACCAGGTGATGACGAGACCGGCGATCAGACCGGCCCGGGCCAGGGGGAGGGTGACCTGGCAAAACGTCCCCCACTCCGTGCACCCGAGCGTCCGGGCGACGTGCTCGTAGCGAGGGTTGATCGTCTCGAAGGCCGACCGGGTGACCCTGACCATGTAGGGAAGGTTGACGAAGAACTGGGCGATGATGATGCCGAGCGGCGTATAGATGATATCGAACCCCGCAGCCGTGAGCATCTGCCCGAACTTTGAAGGGCCGTAGAAGATGAGGAGCGCTACGCCTGCAACGAG
>MPOY01000452.1 GCA_001896715.1 Methanoculleus sp. EBM-46 | reverse complement strand
TCAAACCCACGTAGATGACCCCCCTCACACCCGGAGCATCCGGGCATTAACCGCGACAATCACCGTGCTCGCGCTCATCAGCACCGCCCCGGCCGCCGGGGTGAGGACGATGCCGGCACCGAAGAGCACGCCGGCGGCAAGCGGGATAGCGACCGCGTTGTAGCCGGTTGCCCAGAGGAGGTTCTCGACCATCTTCCGGTAGGTCTTCTTCGCGAGATCGATGATCGCCGCCGCGTCCCCAGGATCGCTCCTGACCAGAACGATATCGGCGCTCTCCACGGCCACATCGGTCCCCGCCCCGATGGCGATACCGAGGTCCGCCTCGACGAGCGCCGGGGCGTCGTTGATCCCGTCGCCCACCATCGCCACCCGGTAACGGCGCCGAACCTCCCGGATCTTCGCAGCCTTCTCGTGCGGCAGGACCCCGGCAAAGAACTCGTCGAGGCCGAGCTCCCCCGCCACCCACGCGGCGACGTCGTGGTGGTCGCCGGTCAGCATCATGCACCGGATGCCCATCGCCTTGAGCCGGGAGATTGCCTCCCCCGACTCCGGCCGGATGGTATCCGCGAGAGCGAGCGCCCCGGTGAGCCGATCACCCTCGATGAGGAAGACGACGGTCTTTCCCTGCCGCTGGAGAGGCTCGACCCGCTCGTCCCCGGCCGCCATCCCCCGCTCCGCGAGGTAGCCCGGGCCGACCACCGAGACCCGCCGGCCGCCGACCGAACCCTCGACGCCCTTCCCCGGCAGCGCCCGGAACCCTTCGACCGGCAGAAGAGAGAGCCCGCGCTCCTCCGCGCTCCGGACGACGGCCCGGGCGAGCGGGTGCTCGGAGTGCGCCTCCACCGACGCCGCCGCCCTGACGACATCCGCCTCGACACCGCCGAAGGCAAGTACATCCGTGACACCGAACGTCCCCGTCGTGAGGGTCCCGGTCTTGTCGAAGACGACAGCCTCGAGGTCCTTCGCCCGCTCAAACGCCGCTCGGTCGCGGATGAGGAGCCCCGAGTGGGCCGCAAGAGCCGTCGAGACCGCGACAACGAGCGGGACGGCAAGGCCGAGCGCGTGGGGGCAGGCGATGACCATCACGGTCGCGGCCCGCTCCACAGCAAACCCGGTCCCCGCGATGGCGAACCAGACCGCAAACGTCACCGCGCCGACCGAAAGGGCGATCGCCACCAGGAAGAACGCCGCCCGGTCGGCGAGGTCCTGGGCCCGCGACCGGCTCTCCTGCGCCCTCCGGACGAGGTCGATCACCCGGGCGAGGTAAGTCTCCGCGCCCGTCCTCTCGACCTCGACGACGATCGAACCCTCGCCGTTGATAGCGCCGCCGATGACCGTGTCTCCCGGCCGTTTCTCGATTGGCCTTGACTCCCCGGTGAGCATCGCCTCGTTGACGCTCGTCCCCCCCTCCACGATCACGCCGTCCACCGGCACCTTCTCACCGGGCCGGACGAGCACCCGGTCGCCCGGGACGAGCCGGTCGACAGGCACGTCGTCCGTCCCCCCGTCGCGGACCCGGTGCGCCTCCGAGGGCATGACCCTGACGAGCTCCTCAAGTGCCCGCGACGCCCCGAGGACCGAGCGCATCTCCACCCAGTGCCCGAGGAGCATGACGTCGATCAGGGTGGCAAGTTCCCAGTAGAACCCCTCTCCACCGACGACACCGATGACGACCGCCGAGCTGTAGACATAGGCAACGGTGATCGCGACGGCGACGAGCGTCATCATGCCGGGCATCCTTGCCCGGAGTTCGTGGACGAACCCGGAGAGGAACGGCCAGCCGCCGTAGAGGTAGACGGCGGTCGCGAGGGCGAGGAGGAGGTACGCCGAGCCCGGGAAGGCGATGGGGAGCGCCCCGACCGGCAACGAGAGGAGAAGGACCGGGACCGTCAGGATGATCGATATGATAAATCGCCGTCGGTAGTCGTCGAAGATGTGGTGGTGAGTCTCCCGGCTCGCCTCCTCGCCGTGCCCCACGTCAGCCCCTCCGCTCCCGCTGGAACTCCTCTTCGTCGATCTCGCCGCGCGCGCAGCGCTGCCGGAAGAGATCCATCGCTGCATCGCCGGCCCCGGGTCTCCGGATGACCAGGATCAGGAAGGCGGGGATGAACCGGAGCAGGCCGTTCACCCCCGGGCGATTTACGTCCCGGTAGACCGGGACGGCGAGGAAGACGAGCAGCCGGATGAGCGTCATACCCCCTCCGGAGAACAGGCACGCGGGCCCCCCTCAACCATCGGATGACCGTCACGGTGCGGGTGCATGAATCCGTCCATGCGGCGGAATGCCCCCCAAAGAACGTAAATATGCCGGCCGTTTCAGGTGCGGAGGGCCTGCCCCGAGCACCCCTGTGCGCGCAATGGCAGGAACGCCGGGTGCGTGCCTCCTCAGCCAGGTGATGCGTGAAGATCCGCCGGAGAGAATAAACAGGTTTATATGTACAAAAGCAACAGCATACATCTCGTAGTCAGACAGATCCGCCCGAAGGAGTTCCGAACTCCTCGATTCATCTGAACCGAGCCCGGGTTCATCTGAATCGCACGGGAACATTTTATCTTAACATAATATAAAAACATCCTGAGGGAAGAGGTGATCCCGGCCAATGCACGAACCCATACCTGCATACGGTAGTATCAGCGCGCTCTCCGCCGTCCTGGACGAGCTCGATGAGGGTCTGCTCGTCGTCGGTTCGGATAATCGGATCGCCTGCATCAACAAGCGTCTCCGGCACATCCTGGGTATCGACCGAGATGCGGCCGGCGGAACCGACGCGACCCGATTCGTCCACCAGACCCTGGCGCCTCGAATCGCCGAAGAGTCGTGCAGGAGAGACCTCCTTGAGTTCTTCTCCGGCCGCCAGCGATCTCTCGACCTCTCGTGCACGCTCTTGACGTCCGGCGGCAAGAGCAACCGGGTCTGCTGCTCGTGCAAAACCGTCGGGAGCGGGCTGTTCCAGGGTATGCGAGTTGCCCGTTTCGAGACCGTGCCCCGGGAGGATTCCGCCTCCCCGGGATGGATAGGCGATCTCCTGCGGCAGGACGACGACTGGTACCGGTTCCTCGTCGAGAACCTGAATGAGGGGATCGGGCTGATCGACAGGGAGGGCATCGTGGTCTTTGCGAACAAGAGACTGGCCGATATCATCGGCTGCCCCATCGCTGAGACCGTCGGAACGCCGGCCTCCCGTTTCACCGATGAAGAAGGTGCCCGGTGCATGGAGGACTACCTGCAGAACCTGGATACGTTTCCGCACGAGATCTTCGAGATCGATCTGATTCGTAGAGACGGTATCCGCATCCATGCCCTGATGGCGACCACACCGGTTATCGACGCCTCAGGCGCTTGCCGCGGGTTCCTTGCCGGGGTCCTGGATATCACCCCCTTAAAGCAGATGGAGCTGCAGCTTGAGGAGAGCAAAGAGAAGTACCGGTCGCTCGTCGAGCTCTCGGCCGAAGCGATCCTCATCTACCAGGACGGCATCGTCACCTACATCAACCCCGCCGGCGTGAAGCTTCTTGGCGCGCAAGACCCCGGCGAGGTCATCGGGACGAACGTCGCCGATATCATCCATCCCGGCTCCCGCGAGACCGTCAGATCCTTCGCTGCCCGGAACCTGCAGAGGGGGGAGACGCCGCTCGTCGAGCTCCCGGTCGTCAGGCTTGACGGGACGATGGTCTTCGTCGAGGGGCGGGGCACCCGGGCTTTCTTTGCGGGGAGGCCTGCAGTCCAGGTCGTCATGCGGGATATCACCCACCGAAAGCAGGCGGAAGAGCGGTTGCAGGCAAGCAATCGCCATCTCCTGCTGCTCAACAGGATCATCGGCATATCCGCCCAGGCTCAAACCCCCGATGAACTCCTGGAGACGGCGCTTGACCAGACGCTCGACCTCCTCGGCTACGATGGCGGCGGCATCTACCTCACCGAACCCGGAAGGAGCGGGGTCGCACTTCGTTACGAACGGGGTATGCCGAAGAGATGTCTGGAACGGGCCGGGGAACTCTTCAGGGCATCGTACGCCGAAGTATGCGCCACCGGCGCTCCCCGTTACATCGAGCAGGACGATAGTCCGGTATCCTGTCTCCTCCGCGATATCGGGTTTACCGCACTGGCCTGCACCCCGTTCACCGTCGAGCCCGACGTTGCCGGAGCGCTTCTTGTCGGGAGCAGGAACCGACAGTCCTTCCCTCCCGAAGAGCGTGCACTCCTCGAGGCGGTCGGCCGGGAGATCGGGGCCGGGATGCTCCGGGGAATGCTCCACCAGAGACTCGAGGCGGCGAACCGGGAGGCAAATCTCTACCTCGATATCCTCACCCACGACATCAAGAACGCCGATAACGTCGCGAACATATACGCCGACCTCCTCATCGACGAACTCGAGGGGGAAGTGGTCGGGCATGCTCAGAAACTGAAGGACGGTATCCGCAAAAGCATCGAGATCACGGCAAACGTCGCCACCATCAGAAAGATCCACGAGACCCGGGCCGGGCTTGAACCTGTCGATCTCGATGCCGTCATCAAAAGCGAGATCGAGCACTTCCCCGATCTCCCTATCTGCTACGACGGGCTGCCCCTGAAGGTCTTCGCCGACGATCTTCTCCCCCAGGTCTTCACGAACCTGATCGGCAACACCACAAAACACGGCGGATCAAAGGTCAATGTCGCCGTGGCGGTTGAGGACCTGGGCGAAGAGGTCGTCGTCACCGTCGCCGACACCGGCCCCGGTATACCGGATGACATGAAGGAGACGATCTTATACCGGTTCGAGCGGGAG
>MPOY01000532.1 GCA_001896715.1 Methanoculleus sp. EBM-46 | reverse complement strand
CCGGAGCGATCAGGCCGTATCCCGCCCAATCGATGCCTTCATCACCAAAAACAGCCCAATATTCATCTCCAGAGTGATCGAATGACAGCGACGGAACCCTGGCTCCCCGTCTTCGGCTACGGGGGACACATCAAGGCAACGACACAGGAGCTGATCATCGCAGACGGGAGCACCATCCGGCGTTACCCGCTCCAGGCGGTGAAGCACCTCCTTGTCGTCGGCGGCCATACCCTGCACACATCGGCGGTGACAAACCTCCTCAAAGCCGGCGCTGCCATCACCTTCTTCGATATCGACGGCTTGCCCGTCGGCTACCTCTACCCGTACGGTTACCGCCCGGACGGAGCGGTGCGCGAGGCGCAGGAACGCGCCCCCCCCCACCGGTTTGCGCAGCACCTCGCAACGGCTGCCCTCCAGTCAAGGCTTCTCCACCTTGAGGAGCTCTACGGCCGCGCCGGGCACGAGGTCTTCTACGCCGGAGAGCTCGACTTCCTCCACCAGGCCAGGGAGGAGGTCGCGGCTTCGGTCACCATGGAGGAGCTGCGGAGGCTCTCGCGCCTGACCGGCGATATGTACTACGAGATCCTCTCCCGTATGCTCCCGCCCGAGCTCGGGTTCCGGCGCAGGGCCGCCCGCCCGCACACCGACCCCGTCAACGCCATGTTCTCGCTTGGCTACTCGATGCTTTACGGCAACTGTTGCGTCTCCCTGGTCGGCGCCCACCTCGATCCCGACCGCGGCATGCTCCACGAAGGGGCCGGGAGCCTCGTCCACGACCTCATCGAACCGCAGAAAGCGGTGATGGTGGACCGCACCGTCATCAGGTTTGCCCGCGAGGAGATCGCAGAGGGAGACTACGAGTGCAGCGATAAGAGATGTTACCTTGAGGCCGACGTCTCAACCCGGCTGATTACTGCGCTCCGCGACTCTATCGACCAATCCCGCATCGACACGCAGGTGCGTATCTTGCGGGATGCACTTCTTGCGAACGCCGATTTTCACGTGCTATACTGGTAGGCGCTCCGCTGAATCGTGAACTCGGGGTAGGCGGCGTTTGGGATCTCCCGCTCTGAGAGATCCCTTATGACCACCCGGGGGCACCCGTACAGCATGGAGACGAACTTGTCGAGTATGACGGGTTCGCCGGTTGCCGTGATGAGGACCCGCCCGTCGGGGAGGTTCATCACCGCGCCGCCGACGCCGAGGTTGGTGGCGATCCTCTTGACGCATGCGCGAAACCCGACACCCTGTACCCTTCCCGCGATCCTGATCTCGATCGTCTTCACAGCCAGTGCTCCTGGATGATCCGCATGGACATATCGAGCTCGTCGTATACCTCGTCCCGGAGCGCCGAGTCGCGTATGTTGAGCGCCTCGCCCACGGCCATATTGAGGATCTCCCTTGACCGATCTTCGTAGCGCTCGGCGTAGATCCGGCACGCCATATCGCCGAGGGCAAAGGCCCGCCGCGAGAGCGGCCTGATGATCCGCGCCTCCTCAAGCGCGCAGAAGAGCATCCTGTCCGCAACCTCGTGCTGCCCCGCGTTCCTCGCGATGAGGTAGACCTCGGTGTAGTAGGTCGCGCGCTTTGCCCGGTCGGTTGCCGCCCGTATCGCCCGGTCGAGGGTGACCATATCCTTTGTGGCGTAGTCGCCGCTCCGGATCCTGTCGCGGCAGTCGAGGATCTTACTGTAGACGGTGCTCTTCCAGGATTGGGGCATCGCCTGCTCAAGCTGGACCATCAGGTTGTACCGGATTCGGTCGTCGTCGATGGCGGAGACGATCTCGACGGCACGTTGCCGGATGGCCGGCTTCCCGCTTTTCCGGTAGAACGAGAAGAGCATCTGGGCCATCCGCTGGCGTGTCATGGCGGTGATGAACGGGATCTGGATGTACCCGGCTGTTCTCTCCATGCCGTCCAGAAGCCCGTCGATCTCCTCCTCTTCGCCGTAGGCCTCTGCGAACTTCGCCACATCAAAGAGCATCGAGAGCCTGATGTAGGAGGAGGGGATGCTCACCACGGTGTGACACATGGCCGCGAGGATCTCCTTCCTCTGTGCCGGTTCGCCGACCATATCGAAGACGGCTGCGAGCGCATCGACGTACTCGACCGGATCCTCGATCCTGCCGACCTGCTCCACCGCCCAGTCGACGTCCTTCTCCTGACGGTTGATGGCGTTGAGGCTCCGTGCAGCGTAGATGAGGTTCTTCCTGACAAACGCCTCGTGTTCCGGCCCGACGGACTCAAGCATCCCCTGGGCCTCGCCGAGGTAGCCCCTGGCTGCGCCGGAATCGATCCCTGCCATGAGGCCGGCAAGGTCGGAGAGCATGATCGCACGGATGGATGACTCGCCGATGGTGCCGATGGTCTCGTGGAGCCGCTGGATGATCTCCCTGGCCTGCCCTTCGTCGCCAAGGCCCGAGTAGGCGCTCACGATCCGGTACATCCCCGAGTACCGGGCATAGACGTCGCCGGTATGCTCAAAGAGGCGGTGCATCAACTCAAGTGACGGCGGCGCTGCCGTCGCCCCCTCGATACCCTCGAGCAGGTAAGCCATAACCTCGTAGGGGTCGGCCGAATCGAACTCCTTCGTGTAACTGGTGAAGAACGTGAGTATCCGCTGGATCATGGCAGTCCGTTCGTATTCTCCCCCGATCTCGAGCGTGAAGAGAGCCATGGGGACGGCAAAGATCGGACTCCTATAGACCTGCGTGTACTCGAGCATGATGTCGACGTAACTTGCTATCCTGATCGAGGCCTCCTCGCGCGGGGTGCTGGTCTGGAGGAGGTGCAGGGCGGTCGTGAACGGTTCCATCATGCCTTCGAATATCCGGGCCTTTCCCCCGGCAAGCTGGTCTGCCGCCTGCAGGCTCCCGACACGGACGTAGCCCTCGGTGAGGGGATCGACCAGCTGCTGCTGGAGGGAGGGATCGGTGATCTGGGAGAGGATCTGGGCTGCTTCGTCCAGGGCCTGGAGCGAGAGCTGCTCGATCCCGTACATGATCAGGCCGTGGATGACCTTGCCCATCGCGAAGAGGCAGTACTCCCGCTCCAGCAGGGCCGTGGAGAGGACCCGCATACCGTGGAGCAGTTCGAGGTCACCATCCTCCACGGCGAGCACGGCCGCCTGGTCCACGATGCCCCCCATCGCCTCCGCCCGTGTCTGCTGGTCCACGATCTCGCAGGTGAGCCCGGTCGCATGCCGGAGGAGATCCCGATCTTTCCGGGCGACGCCGATACGTGCCATCTCGACGGATATGGTCGATATCGCCTGTTCGCGGAGAGCCTGCTCGCCGATCTGGCTCACCAGGTCCACGAGGGCCGACGGATCTCTCTCCCGGATGAACCCCCGCTCGATCAGGATGGTGTTGCACTCGATGAGCAGGTGGTCCTGTGTCCTGTGCGAGCTCACGAGTTCCTTTACGGCCGGTACGTGCCTGACGACCTCATCGAAGTCATACTCCTTGCAGAAGTCGGTCACCGCCTGGTGCACCAGCGATTCGGCAATATCGATGTCCAGTGTGGCGAGGATATTCTCGCGGACGAGGTCGACCTCGCCGCGCCGGATACCCTCCTTGATCAGGCGGACACTGGTATCGAAAAATTGAGCGTTGATCCTCTGGGCGCTGGTGCTGGCTTTCTTCATGACCTCGATCGCGTGGTAGAAATCGCCCATCCGGGAGAGGGCGTCGGTGATCTGCCGGTAGAGCTGGGCCGCCTTCGTTGCGTCACAGGATTCATCGATCAGCGGCATGATGTCGAGGAGGATGGTTGAGTTGCCGCTCTTCTCGACGACCGCAATCCCGGAGAGGACGATCTCCTCGATGGGGAGTTTGGCCTCCACCGTGCTCCGGGTGTTGAACTCGAACGCCTTCTCAAGGTACCAGCGTTCTCCGCTCCGCTCCGCTTTCTTCAGGAGCTCGAGTATGAGGGTCTGGCCCGCCCACGGCCTCTCGTCGTCGATCCTGATCAGCCTGGCGTAGACCTGTTTCTTGTCCCGCTGACGGTCGAGGAGTTGCTCGGTCAGGATCGCGAGGACCTCGGTGAGCCGTTCCTCCGGGACATCCGGGAGGGCATCTATGATCTGCTCGATATCAGCGATCTCCTTCTTTTGCGACGACTTCCACGTGGCATCCACGATGTCGGCGATGGAGTTGGTGCGCCGGATCTTCTGGTTGATCTCGGTGGCGCTCGATAGTCCGCTGATCACGAGGGCGATGTTGCCGGACTCGATGCCGGAACCGGCAATCGCCCGGGCCACGTCGGCATGGAGCTGTGACTGTCTTGATATATCGCCGATCTCGGAGAGCATGAGGAGGGCATGTCGCATGATATCGATATTCTGGTATTTCTGTCCGTATTGGATGAGGAGCGGTATGATCTCGGAGAGGATTGCCGAGCGATATTTACGGATGCTGATCTTATCGAACGCTTCTCCTCCCTTCTCGATATAGTGGATATCTCCGGTATCGACTCCGGTCTGGACGAGGCTGCGGGAGATCTCGGCGAGTATGTCGGACTGGTGGCTCTTGCGGTCGAGCTTATTGACCAGGGAGAAGATGGCACCAAACCAGATGTCGTCTTTATTCTGGCTATAAAGCCCTGCGGCACGTCTTACGAGGTCAAATATTTCTTCTTTCGTCGGTTCGACGAGCTGGCTCAAGAGTTCGGGCTGTCCCCCCTCGAAGGCTGCCGTTACCAGGGCGGCATTCATCTGCTCATAGAGCGATTTCTTCTCTTTCCGTGTCTGGGTCTCCGATATGTCCAGCACTACCTTTTCAAGCTCACGCGGATCCCCGGAAGAGATTGCGGAGGTGATCTTCTGTTTCATCTGGGGTTTTCCATCCATTTTGATCAGCGCTCTCCAGTGGGTTCTGCATCATGCATGTCCATTATCAGATATATAGATTGCCCCCCACCCACAAGAATGTTTTTCAAGGGGAATCGGGGAGATCCTGAAAAATGTCGGAGATATGGCGGACGATACAGGCCCGCCGTG
>MPOY01000551.1 GCA_001896715.1 Methanoculleus sp. EBM-46 | reverse complement strand
GTGCTCCCGATCCTGACGCTTTTCCTCTTCTCGGTGACCGGGACCTACTACCTGATGAGGAACTCCATGCTCATGACGGCCGGGGAAGACTACATCACCACCGCCAGGGCAAAAGGGCTCGACGAGCTGACGATCCTCAGGAAGCACGCCTTAAAGAACGCCATGCTCCCGATGGTGACGCTGATCACGCTCGAGTGTGCGGGCATGATCACAGGGAGCATCTTCGTCGAGACGATCTTCTCCTGGCCCGGCCTCGGGATGCTCACCTACAAGGCCCTTGCCGCCCGCGACCTCCCCTTGCTCCAGGGGATCCTGCTGATCGACACGCTCTTCGTCATCGCGGCGAACATCGCCGCCGACCTGATCTACCCCCTCGTCGATCCGCGCGTGCAGGTGGGTGACGATGCCTAGGAAGAAGGTCATCCTTGCCGCAAGCTTCGGCATCGTCTTCGCGTACTGCGCGGTCGCCCTCCTGGCCCCGGTGATCGCGCCCTACGACCCTCACGCGATCACGGGCGCGCCGCTCTCCCCCCCCGACAAAGACCACCTGCTCGGGACGAACGACCTCGCCCAGGACGTCTTCAGCGGGCTCATATGGGGCACGCGGGCGACGCTGCTCCTCGGTTTCATCGGAGCCGCCATTGCGGTCGCCATCGGCACCGCCGCCGGCATCGTGTCGGGGTACTACGGCGGCCTGATCGACGAAGCCGTCATGCGCCTCCTCGACGTGGCGATGACCATCCCTATCTTCCCGCTCCTGCTCATCCTCACGACGTTCTTCAGACCGGGGATCTATCTGATCGCGGTCCTTATGGGCCTTCTCGGCAGTTTCCAGGGCGTGCGGGTGATCCGGTCGCAGGTCCTCTCCCTGGCGGTCGCCGACTTCGTCGTCGGGACACGAGCGCTCGGCGCCGGCGACGGCTACATCATGGCCCGGCATATCCTTCCGGGCGTCCTCCCCCTGGCAGGCGTCAAGTTCGTCACCTCCGCCCAGCACTTCATGCTGATCGGGATCGGCCTCGGATTCCTCGGCATCACGGACCCGAGCGTCGTGGACTGGGGCCAGATGATCAACCGGGCGAGCCAGAACGGGGCGATGGTCCTCGGCCTCTGGTGGTGGCTGATCCCGCCGGGCCTTGCGGTGACGCTCATCTCCCTTGCCCTCGCGTGGCTGGGGTACGCCTGCGAAGACGAGATCAATCCGAGGCTCCGGGTGATGCGGATATGACGAACGAAGCGCTCCTTGAAGTCCGGGGGCTCAAAGTAGGGTTCCCCACCCCGGACGGGCTGGTCAGGGCCTCCGATACCGTGGATCTCGAGATCTACCCGCGGGAGACCCTCGGCCTCATCGGCGAGACCGGGTCGGGGAAGACCGTGCTCGGCATGGCGATCCTTCGCCTCCTCCAGCCCAACGCCGCCATCGAGGGAGAGATCCGCTACCGCGACCGCGACCTTCTCACCCTTCCGGAGGACGAGATGCGGAAGGTGCGGGGGCGGGAGATCGGGATCGTCCTCCAGAACTCGGGGACCTCCCTCAACCCGGTGTACACGGTCGGGACCCAGATTGCAGAGGCGGTCACCCTCCACCAGGGGTTGAGCGGGCACGACGCCCGGCAGCGGGCGGTGGAACTGCTCGACGCCGTCGGGATACCCGATCCGGCCAGGATGGCCGGGGAGTATCCCCACCGGTTCAGCGGGGGGATGCGGGAGCGGGCGCTCATCGCCACCGCGCTCGCGTGCCGTCCGACCCTCCTCATCGCGGACGAACCCACGAAAGGCCTGGACGCCGTCACCAAGCGGGGGATCGTCGACCTCTTCTCGGAGATCGACCGGGACCGCTCCGTCCTCTTCATCACCCACGACATCGAGACCGTGGAAGACCTCGCCGCCCGGGTCGCGGTGATGTATGCAGGCGAGATCGTCGAGGTAGGCGGGGTAAGAGAGGTCTTTTGGGACCCGGCCCACCCGTACACCCGGGGCCTCCTCGCCTCGCTCCCCGAACGGGGAATGCGACCGATCCCGGGCTCGGCCCCTTCGCTCATCACCCTGCCGCCCGGATGCCGGTTCTCACCCCGGTGCGGATGCGCGATCGGAGGCTGCAACAGAGAACACCCCGGACTTGTCGAGGTCGGGCCCGGGCATTATGCACGGTGCATGCTCTATGATTGAGGTTACTGATCTCGAGACCAACTTCTCGACGGGCTTCATCCACCGGAGGGTGGTCCGGGCGGTGGACGGGGTATCGTTTTGGATCGAGGAGGGCGAGACCCTCGGGCTCGTCGGTGAGAGCGGGTGCGGAAAGACGACGCTCGGCCGTTCGATCCTCCGCCTCATCGAGCCGGACAGGGGCCGGATCGTGGTCGACGGGACCGACGTCACCGCCCTCTCCCGGAGCGAACTCAGGCGCTTCCGGCCACGGATGCAGATGATCTTCCAGGACGCCTACGCCTCGCTCAACCCGCGGATGCGGGTCAGCGAGAGCGTTGCCGAGCCCCTGAAGATCCACCGGATGGGGAGCAGGGCCGATATCGAC
>MPOY01000016.1 GCA_001896715.1 Methanoculleus sp. EBM-46 | reverse complement strand
TACACGGTCGGGATGCGCCTGATCTTCTTTGCCGACGACTCCACGAACCCCTGGGGCTGGCATATCTTCGGGAACAACGACATGCGGGAGTGCTGGGGGAAGGCCTACTGGAACTACGGCGGATCCTATCCCTCCGCTGCCGGCGCCTCCCCCAAGTGGGTCGACGAAGTCCGGATCTATAGCAAGGAAGACCCGGCCGCAAACCATTCCGCCGCCACACGCGAACCGGTGGAAGGCGGTGAAACTCCTGCGTCGCTCTCGCCCATCCTCGGAAGCGTTGCGGCACTCCTCGCCGTACTCGGCGTATCGTTCCGGTACCTCCGGCATGAGCCGGACGACGATCAATCACGGTGATGAACATGACGACACGTTGTCTCTCAAAAATTCTCGCGTGCTGCGTCCTCCTCCTCGTCTGCTGCATGCCGGCGACGGCAGGCATACCGGGGGATACGGACGGAGACACCAATATCTCGGCAGACGAACTCGCGACGGCGATCCTGGGCTACCTGGGCGGTACCGGGGCCCTCACTGCGGAAGAGCTCTCGCTCGCCGCCCACAACCACCTGCATCAACCTTACGGGCAGCTGGTCGCCGCCGTCCTGGGGGAGACTTACCTCATCCCGTCGACGAGTTATATCGACCAGAAAGGGGTTCCCGCCGACTCCCTCATCCACGAAGGGCTCGTGACCAAACTGCGCCCGCAGGACGACGGCTCCGGAGGATACCTCGGCTGGCTTGCGGAGAGGTGGGAGATGTCCGACGACGCCATGTCCTGGACGTTTTACCTGGTGAAGAACGCCACGTGGCACGACGGCACCCCCTTCACCTCGGCAGACGTGCAGTTCACCTACGAGTACTTCCGTGACCACGGGGATGCCGACGCTCCGGCCGGCTCGTTCCTGGTGAACTCCGCGATCCTCTCAAACGTCGCATCGGTCGAATGCCCCGACCCCTACACCGTCGTCTTCCGCATGAAGTCCTGCGCACCGCTCTTCCCCGAGACCCTTGCGACCGGTCCGGGGATCGGGGTGTTTCCCGCGCATATCTGGAAGGATATCGATCTACCCTCGACATACGTCGACTCAAAGCAGATCGGCATCGGCCCCTTCGCCTATACGTCGACGATCCCGGGCACCCTCTCGAAGGTGACCGCCTACGAGGGCTACCACGGTGAGCAACCCTATGTGCGCGAGATCGTGATCCGGAACTACGAAGACGAAGACGCGGCGATCCTTGCCCTCCGGCGAGGGGATATCGACTTCATCAGCGGGGAATTCGGGCTCTCCCCGAGGAAGGCCGAGGCCCTCAAGGGCGCCCCCGGCATCGGGATCACCCAGATCCCCTCGGGCGGACAGGCCTTCGAGGTGGCGTTCACGTCCGACTTCTATCCGGCAAACATCACCGCATTCCGCCGCGCCCTGAGTCACGCCGTGAACCGGGAACGGGTCTGCTGGCTGGTCGGCGATGGAGCCCGCCCGACGGAGACGGCCTTCCTCCTCCCGGCCCTGGCCGGCGACCAGATCAACCCCGCCACGAACGGCCGGTTCTCCTACGACATCGAGGAGGCGAAGAGGCAGCTCGTCGCGGCCGGTTTCAACCTGACCGAGGCGAACGGGAGACCGGTCCTCCTCGATCCTGATGGAAACCGTGTCGAGATCTCCATTCCCCTCGCCGGCAAAGCGTCCACGAACGCCGTCGACCAGAAGATCGTGGCCGTGCTCAAGGAGGACTGGGAGGGGAAACTCGGCATACGGATCGTCGAGACCCCGCAGGTGGACGACTCGATCTACCTGGACTGGATCGCAAGGACAGCCGTTCACTTCGACGGCATGCCCGGTCGCTGGCACGAAGACATCGACCGCCTGGACAACTTCCAGAGGAGCCCGCTCGGCGAGAACTACTACCACTTCGACAACGAGACCTTCAACAGGCTGATCACCGAACTGAAGAACACGGCCGATCCCGCAGAGCGAAAGGAGATCGGCTTCCGGCTCCAGGAGATCCTCGCCGAAGAGGTGCCCTGCATCCCGGTCTTCTCCCAGGACGCTTTCATGGCCTACCGGTCGGATCGGTTCGTCGGGTGGGACGCCCCCCTGCTCGGCGGCGGCGGGAACATACGCCTCTTTGCCGAGATCAGGCCGGCGAGCGTCGAGGTGGGGCTGAGGGCGTGATGTCTGCCGGGTGGCCCTGCCCTCCTCTTTTGAACTCCGGGTCTCGATCATGAACGGCATATACCTCCTCAAACGGCTGGCAACCTCGTTTGCAGCCTTCTGCATCGCCGTGACCATCATGTTCGCCCTCCTCCGCCTCATGCCCGGCGACTACATCACCATGTACCTGGAGTCGATCTACCGGTACGCCCCTCCGGACGTCGTCGAGACATTCAACCGTGTCTACGGCCTGGATAGACCAATCCTGGAACAATATTTCACCTACCTCCTGGACGCCTTCCGGGGGAACTGGGGATACTCCTTCATCTACAAGGTCCCGGTCCTCACCGTCATAGGCGAAAAACTTGTCTGGACGCTGATCATCCTCCTCCCGGCAACGATCCTCGCCACCCTTGCCGGCATCGGCATAGGCGCGTACTCGGGCTGGAGGCGCGGATCGAAGGCCGACGTCGGGCTCCTGAACGGGATGATCTTCATCCGGGCGATCCC
>MPOY01000110.1 GCA_001896715.1 Methanoculleus sp. EBM-46 | reverse complement strand
TCTCCTGTACGGAGGGGTTTACTCCTGATGTGCAGGGAGGCGTTTGCCCCGTAGCCCCTGCAGAGCATGCTCGTGTAGGTGCGCTCGCCCTGCTCGTATGACCGGATGAAGATCATGCCGATGGTGTAGCCGAGCTGGCGGAACCGGTAGCGGTAGGGGAGGGCGCGGTCGAGGGGGTCAAAGCACCGGGTCTCCATCGCCGACCAGATCTTGCCGAGCATGCCGGCGAAGACGAAGAGGTAGCGGATCATCATGCCGAGCGAGAGGGTGAACTCCCGCGGCATGCCGAGCCTCCCTGCCGCATCCAGGAGGTCCTGCATCTTCGTCGTCGACGAGAGCAGGATGATGAACGATATGCTGACGATGAACTTCACGAGGAGGATCGAGGCGAACTCCACCGACTCCGCGTATATCGCGATACCGAACGGCAGGACGGCGATCGGGTGGAAAACCTCGTAATAGGGGTTCTTCACGAAGACCTGAAACCCGATGATAAAGATCCCGAACGGCAGGATGAGGGCGAGCCGCCGGAGGTAGATGGCCGGCGAGAGGCGTGAGAATACCCAGAGGACGAGAGAGAGGGCAAAGAGAACGGCACCGAGCTCGTAGATCCTCGTCGAGTACGGCATCGCCACGACCGCGACGATCCCGGCGAGGGCGACAAGGAGTTTGACCCGTGCATCCAGCCGGTGGATGACGCTGTCGCGATAGGCCGACTCCTCGATGGAGTAGAGGTCATCGATCATGGTCTCCTCGTGCAGGCATCGAAAAACGACTTCTTCGCGCCGTCATAGGTGTAGGCCATATCGATGGCGATACCTTCCTCCTGCAGCGACCGGATCAGTCTCGGTATGACCGGCACATCGAGGCGGGTTCTCGCGAGCAGCTCCGGCCGGTCGAAGATCTCCTCGACCGTCCCGGTGGCCGCAACCTTCCCCTGATCTATCACGTAGACGAGGTCCGCCATCTCCGCGACGAGGTCGACCTGGTGAGTCGAGAAGATCACCGTCATGCCGTACTCTTCGGGCAGGTGGTTGACGAACGCTACAAGGTCGGCAACGCCCCGGGGATCGAGCCCGGCGGTCGGTTCGTCGAGCACAACCACCTGCGGTTCCATCGCAAGGATGCCCGCGATGGCGACCCGTTTCTTCTCGCCGCCCGAGAGGTGGTGCGGCACGCGCTCGCGCAGATCCTCGATCCCGAGGAGGGAGAGCGCCTCCCCGACACGGTGAGCGACCGTCGCCTCGTCAAGCCCGAGGTTGGTCGGGCCGAACGCTACGTCCTGCTCCACGGTGGGGGAGAAGATCTGGTCGTCGGGGTTCTGAAAGACGATCCCTACGAACTTCCTGACCTCGCGGATGTTCTCTCGCGTTATCGGTTCGCCCCGGACCAGGACCTCGCCGGACGTCGGTTTGAGTATGCCGTTGAAGTGCTTGAAGAGCGTGCTCTTCCCGGCCCCGTTCGGCCCGATGACGGCGATGCGGGACTTCCTCCCTGCGATGAAGTCCACGCCGCCGAGGGCAGGAATATCGCCGCGGTAGACGTGGGTGAGGTTCCGGGTCTCGACCAGGTGCATGATGGCGCAAAGTGAGGGGTCCGGGTATTTAGTTGTCGGGTCGGGCAGCCACCCGGGCAACGCCGTAGGCCAGGGCCAGTACGAGGAGCGTGCCGACGACGCCGGCAAGCGCTTCGCCGGGCTTATCCATGCCGGCGATGCCGTAGTCGGGCAGGGGAGCCCCGTAGGAGAAGTCGTTGCCGGTCACGGCGACCACCTTCTCCTCTGCGGCGGCAGCGGCATCCTCATCGAGGTCGTTGCCCTGGAAGTCTTTTGCGCCGTGGATGCTGAAAAACGCGCTCTCGAGGCCGTCGGGGTTCCCGGACGCAAAGAACGGTGCGGCAGCAGCAATGACGAGGGCGACCGCTATACCGGTCACGATGAACTGCGCCTTCTCCATTACGCGGTCACCTCCGTTGAACGCTCAAGTATGTCGGGCCGCGCCGATGCTATCAGGTAGAGGGCAACTGCAGTGATCCCACCCTCGATGAGGCCGATGACGGCATGATACCCGGCCATGAAGGCGAGGCCGATATCCAGCGGGAACGTGCCGGCGATCGCGAGCTGGCCCGCAACGAGGGTCGCGGATATGAAGAGCGACGCCCACCCGGCGATGAACGCGGCGACATATGGGTTCTTTGCGATACCCATGACGGCTGTGTAGCCGTAGTAGCCGACGAACCCGCCGACGACGCCCATGTCGATGATGTTCGCGCCCATGACGGTGATCCCGCCGTCGCCGAATACGAGGGCCTGCACGAGGATGACCAGCGTCAGGACAAAGACCCCCGCAAACGGCGAACCGAGGACGATCGCCGCGAGTGCCGCCCCGATCATATGGCCGCTCGTCCCCCAGGGGATGGGGATCTCCAGCGCCTGAATGGCAAAGATCCCTGCCGCAAGCACGGCGACCAGCGGCACCTTCTCCTCCACCATCGACCGCCGCGCCCACCGGAGGGAGAGAGCGATGAAGATGAGGGCGATGACCCAGTAGGCCAGGGCCTGCTCTATCGGTATGAATGCATCAGGTATATGCATGGCACACCCCGGCGTGTTGGAATACGTATTCGTATATAGGTATTCCCAGGCG
>MPOY01000030.1 GCA_001896715.1 Methanoculleus sp. EBM-46 | reverse complement strand
TGGTCTGCCGGTTGGGGGTTCCCGATTTTGGGCTGTTGCCATGAATAGCCCTCTTCGTGAGAGGAGAGCGCGAGGAGGCCATTCACCATATCGTCGAGAATATCCCGCGGAAGACGCTCCTCTGGGTATGCGAAGAGGCGTCCAGAGACCCAGCTGGCTGATACTCCACCACTTCTCTATCGGCATCGATATCCGGAACCTGCTCCGCGCCGGTGGGTTGGCCCGGAGCGACACCGCCCTGGATCGTGAGTGGGGGCCGGTCACGTCGGAGGCGGCCCGGCGAGTGCAGGAGAAAGCGCAGTGAACCCCTTCAGATACCCGGCGAGCGCATCCGGGGCGGACGACTCGATCTACACCGCATACCAGCTGCCGGGTCTCATGCCTGCCGGAGCCCTGCGCTCCACCGCGCATGGAACGGCATCAGCCGACTTTATCTCGATGAAAAACCTCTGGTTCCGGCTGATGACCAGGTCGCCCGGGATTGCAGGGTCATCAGCCTGATATAGCGGAACCCGCATGCTCCAGAAGACCGGAGGTTGCCCGCCGTTACCTATGACATGCCAGAAAGCCGCCCCTTTGTACGTCTGCACGGCCTCGGCGGTCGACACGGTCACGACGATCTGCTCTACATCGATATCAGCATCCTGCGGTCCTCTCACCATAATGACGATATAGCGTATGCTGTCGCCTGAGGCACCCGCCTGCACCATAATGGGTTCGACGATCTGGACAACCGTGCCGACCTGCTGCACCGCCGAGTAAACCGTCTGCTCTGCTTTCTGAGTCGTGAAGAACCCCGCACCGAGCGCCATATACGCAAAGATAGAGGCTACGACAATAAAGGCAATGAAGACCATCGCTGCTTCCAGACCGGTGAATGCTCTGTCATCGGATGCAAATGGTTTCATGCTCGCCGCCGTTCATACCAGTTAGCGCTGTTGCTCGATTCCTATGTTTACTGGATTGATGGCCGATTATTTGAATATACGGCACTTGATATCCGGTGCAACCGACCCGGCCACACTCGAAAGTAGACGTACCACATCAGGTTTTTGATGTTAAACTCCTCAACACTTCTCCATGGAGATACGCACCATTCGTGGATACCTGGTAGCACTCTCCATCGCCGGGGCCCTCCTGACTGCCGGTTGCACTTCGTCGCTGCCATCCGGCGACGATCAGGCCTATGCGGACGCCTACCCTCGCTCTCCGCTCAGGATCGTATCACCGATCGGCTATCAAGGGGCCATGGCGAACGGATCGGGCATAGTAGTTGCGACGCTCGTGCTCAATCTAACGGTTGCCCCGGAAGCGATGGATTCCGGCACTCCAGAGCATGACCGGGAGTTCAATATCACGCCGATGTATATCACCTACGCAGATAGCCGTGACCGCTACACCCTTGGGCCGGGAGAGTATTCCCTCTCCCGGCAGGGAGGCAGAGGTGGCGAGGTCATAGAGCTGATTCTCCCCCTCCGGCAGCCTGTTCCCGCGAACACCACTATCCACGCCGAGTTCTGGATACCCTACCAGGGAACGCTGATACTTTCACTCCGCACACCGGACGTGATAGAACCCTCCGGGCAGG
>MPOY01000231.1 GCA_001896715.1 Methanoculleus sp. EBM-46 | reverse complement strand
TCTGCAGGACGGCGATAAAGTAGGCTTGAAAAACAGGGACTGCATTTTTAGTAAGAGCGGTTCCTCGTTCCAGGGCTAGGAGCTTTGTTCTTCGTTCCGACGCTTCGCGTCCAGGTTCACTGGTAAGACTGAGGTCAGAGGATAGAGGTGAGAGGTGAGAAGAGCGTTAAGAGCCGTCCTTGGGGACCTGAGGTTAGAAGTCAGAGGTCGGAAGAGCGAAAAGATCTTGATCTTCTTACCCCTAACCTCATAACTCTCACCTCTGATCCACCTCCCCGCTACAAAGAGCGAGTTTCCTTTCCGAACAGTCCGCTCAGTCCTTTTTTCTGACTATATCGGGTATCATGATCTCTTCGAGTATGGGCGCGACCGACCTGCTCATGTAGACGGAGCGTCCCGCCTCTCTCCTGGTGTGCCTCCCCATGGGGCTTCGAAGGATATCGAAGAGTTTGCGGGGATCGTAGCCGTCCTTTACCCGCAACGCCAGCAGGCCGGTCCCCGGTATGACACGGAAGCCTTCCGGCATTTCGCCCACGATGGCCATGTCGTCCCGACCGGGAAACGCCGGGAGGAGTATGTCGAACTCCCGTAGGAGGTTCAGATCGTCTTCCCTGAAGACCTCACTCGTTTCGCGACCGATCGCTTCCATATTTACGACACCGTTTTTATCGGCAGTGTAGCTGTCGAGGTGATAGTATCTTTCACCCCTCACGCCTTCGATCAGGTCCGCGACCTCGCCTAGCTTTATCATGGGAGCCTCGAGCAATTCGGCATAATCGATGGCCGGCGTCGACTCGCCCGTGGAGTTCACCGCATAACCGTACGGGCTTATATCGTAGCCGTTCTCGATTATCCTGTCGGTCGAGACTATGCCCGCGGTGCCGGGCCTGTTCTTCCATTCGCCGTAAAGATCCGTCACCGAATCGAGCCACCGCGACTGGTCCGCGAGCGACGACCAGTTTTCCGCGCTCTCCCTCTCCGGGACGGCGATGAAGACCTTTCCCTTTCTCCCCGCAGGCTTATTCCTGTTTATCACCAGTATGGACTTCCGCTCGCCGCCCGAGCATACGAGACTTCCGGGGAGCGCTATGACCGCTTCCAGCAGGTCGCCGTCCACGATCGACCGCAGGGCTTCGGGGATCTTGCAGCTGTCGATCAGGCTGACCAGCTTTCCGGAAGGTTTTGTCGCTTCGAGGCCGTGGCCGATATACTCCCACTGGCTCCCCGGCTCTCTCGCGATCTCGAGCTCTCCCATGGAAAAGTGTCCTGTATTCAGCCGGAGATGTATTATTCTCTCGGCCGACGGCGGTTCTATGACGACTCTGTCGTAGAGGGCATTATCGGTGAGAGAGGCGTTCGCGGGTCTGAAGAGCGGCTCTCCCCGCTTGAGGTTCACGGTGTTTACCCCCAGGATGGCCAGCGCCGTCTTGCCTACCCTGTGCCTGAAGGGGTCCGTTTCCAGCCCGGCGAAATCCGTGTTCTCCAAACCCTCCTTCTTGAATATGCTGTATATCACCCGCCCATAGTTGAGCGCCGGATCGTAGACGCTCAATCCCGGCTTCAAATCGAGCAGCTTCGCCATGGCCTCGACGACAGGCATGGCCACGGCCGCGTCGGGATCGACCAGCCCCAGATCGATCGAGAGCGAGAACAAGGTGTTGTAAATGTCCCCGCAGACACTGGCGATGTCGGTCATCGCCAGGCCGTCTATGAAACCGTCCGCGTAAGCGCAGGTCTTCTGAAGCGGCGCAGGGCCTTCCGTGAAGATCCAGAGGTATTTGCCCCCGTATTCGATGAACCCGTAGCCCGGATATCTGCTGATTATTTCTTTAAGAGCCTTTTCGATCAGCTCCGCCCTATCGCGGCCGCTCTTGTTGAAGAGATTGAACTCCCTGAAAATATCGAGGAAATTATCGCGGAACGAGAGCTTTCTGAGCAGCATGTTCGTCCAGAAGTACTCTATCGCCCTTTCGGAAAGGTCGCGGCCCTCTTCTGCGAGTTTTGAGAGTAGATACATGTAGTTGCGGGAAAAACTCTTCAGATCCATCTTTACCTCCTTTTGGTTTAGTCCGAACACTTGAAAAATCCCGTCAGTCTCAATTTCCTATCCCCCGGCGATCGCTTCTGGCCCAGATCCTGAAGTACTTTGC
>MPOY01000383.1 GCA_001896715.1 Methanoculleus sp. EBM-46 | reverse complement strand
GAGGGCATGCCGGACGTGGTTGAGGTCCGGGTCGGAGAGCATCGGGTTCTCGCCCATGATGTACATCGCCTTGAGTTCACCGGGGTTGTCGGTCAGGACGTCCATCATGACGGTGACCTCGTAGCCGTTCTTCGGCTCGCAGATACCGTCAGGGAAGCCCCAGGCATCGGCGAACTTCTTGTGGGCGGCCGGGTCGATGACTTTCTGGTAGCCGGTGAAGACGACCGGGAGCGCACCCATGTCGCAGGCGCCCTGAACGTTGTTCTGCCCACGGAGAGCGTTCACGCCGCCACCACGCTTGCCGATGTTTCCGGTCAGCATCTGGATGTTCGCAGTCGATTTGACGTTATCGACGCCGACGGTGTGCTGGGTGATGCCCATCGAGTAGAGGAGCGCGGCGGACTCGGCGGTACCGATCCACTCGGCTGCGGTCCTGAGGTCCTGAGCGGAGATGCCGGAGATCTTCTCGACGTTCTCAGGGAGGTAGTCATCCTTGAGCACGACCGCTTTGAGTTCCTCGTATCCCTTTGCACGGGTCGAGACCCATTCCTTGTCCTCCCAGCCGTTCCGGATGATCTCGCCCATCAGGCAGTTGAGGATGGCCACATCGGTGCCGGAGTAGAAGGAGGCGTAGAGGTCAGCCTGCTTGGCGGTCGGGGTGTAACGCGGGTCAAAGACGATGATCTTTCCACCGTTCAGTTTGGCCTGCACGATCTTGCGGCCGATGAGCGGGTGCTGCTCGAATGTGTTGGACCCGAGAACGAAGACGCACTTGGACTCGGCGATGTCGCCGATGGAGTTCGTCATCGCACCGGAACCGAACGATGCAGCAAGGCCGGCGACGGTGGACGAGTGGCAGAGCCGGGCGCAGTGGTCGATATGACGCGTCTTGAAGACACCACGTGCCAGTTTCATCAGCAGGTAGTTCTCTTCATTTGAGACACGAGCGGAGGAGAGGCAGGCGATCTCATCGGGCTTGTAGGACTTGAACTTCTGCGCGATCAGGTCATAGGCCTCATCCCAGGTCGCCTCGACAAACTTGCCGTCCTTCTTGATGAGCGGCTTGGTGAGACGGTCCGGGCTGTTCACGAACTCGTGAGCGTAAGTGCCCTTGGGGCAGACCTTTCCCTCGTTGACCGGAGAACGTTTGTAAGGTTGTGTGCCGACAACCTTCCCGTCCTTCACGACGAGGTTGAAGCTGCATCCCGTACCACAGTACGGGCATGTCGTCTGTACATACTTGAGTTCCATGGTAAAACCTCGGATATGTAAGAATACGAGGTCAATCATATTTAATAGTAGTGATTAACACCCCCATTTTTGATGAATAAGTGTGGGTTGCACCACACCGCATTTCTGGAAAAACATACAATACCGGGTATAACCACCCGAATACCGATTCGGGGGATCATCGCTATTCTGAGTAATGATGCGCTACCCGTACGGCGGGCGGGCTAAAAAAATTAGTTGGAGTAGGGTGCCTTCCCGAGCTTCGACTCGAATGCGCTGTCGCCCTCGGTCCTTATGGCATGGGAGAAGAGTGCAAGCGGAATCTCCATCGGGCAGAGTTCCTCGCACTGGCCGCAGTTGATGCACGAGTCGGATATGTGTGCAAACCGCCGGAGGTGGAACATCGGGTTTGGCGGAACCTCGCCGGATGCGATCATCCTCGAGCCTCCCTTGAAGTCCTTTGCAACCGGGAAGCAGACGGGGCAGTTCTCGATGCAGGAGTAGCACTTGATGCACCGGCCCGT
>MPOY01000379.1 GCA_001896715.1 Methanoculleus sp. EBM-46 | reverse complement strand
CGATGGCCCTCGGCTACGCGGGGTTCGACCCTGGCGTCCGGGTCGCCGGCGTCATCCTCAACCAGATCGGGAGCGCCCGCCACCGGGCCATGATCGAGGAGACAAAGAGCCTTCCCATCTATGGAGGAGTCCCCCGGCGAAAGGACCTTGCGGTCGAGAGCCGGCACCTCGGTCTTGCGATGGCGGCTGAGGATGATGCGATGGCGCAGTTCGGTGCGGTGATGGAGGAGACATGCGATCTCTCCCGGATCGTGGATCTCGCGCGGTCTGCCCCGCCCCTTCCGGCGCCGGCAGAGAGCGGGAGCCGGTCGGAGACCCGGGTGCGGATCGGTGTCGCGCAGGATGCGGCATTCTGTTTCTACTATGCTGATAACCTCGACCGGCTCGCACGGGCCGGAGCGGACCTGGTCTTCTTCTCGACGGTGGCGGACCGACTCCCGGATGTGGATGCCCTCTACCTCGGCGGCGGCTACCCGGAACTCCACGCGGCGGCGCTCGCGGCTTCCCGGTGCCGGGAGGATATCCGCCGGGCTGCCGACGACGGCATGCCGATCTACGCGGAGTGCGGCGGGCTCATCTACCTTGCGGAACAGCTCGTGACCGACGGGGGCGACTACCCGATGGCAGGGATCCTCCCCGCGGCAGCCGTGATGACGGACCGGATCCAGGCTCTCGGCTACGTGGAGGCCCGGGTGGCCGGCGGGACACCGGTCCTTGCACCGGGTTCGGCCTTCCGGGGCCACGAGTTCCACTACTCGCGCCTCGACTGCGCCCCCGACGCGAGGTTTGCCCTGACCCTCCTCCGGGGAAAGGGGATCGACGGCGGCCGGGACGGACTTATCGCGCAGAACGCGGTCGGGCAATATACCCACGCTTACTTCACGGAGGGGTTTGCCGGGATGCTGGTGCAGGCTGCTCTGGCATACCGGCGGTCGTAGAGCAAAAAAAGGGGTCAGGAGGTCGTGTTGCCGGTGACGACGATGAGCCCGGTAAACCCGGTTGGCAGTGACATGTAGGAGTAGTTGTCCGGCGTGGCGAAGGTGAAGTTATACGAGTCGCCCGGCTGAAGTACCCCCGAATCGAAGTCCGCCGCCTGACCGGTCGCCGTGACGGTCTCGTTTTCGGCGGCGTCGTTGGTCCAGGTCACCGTTGTGCCCTGGGAGACGGTGAGCACGTCCGGCACGAACCCTCTATCGGTGATGGAGACGCTCTCGCCGCCGGCTGCCGGCGGTGCGGGCGGGGTTTCCATCGCGTTCGCGGTGGAGGCCGGTGTGGTTCCCACGGGTGTTGCCGTCGTTGCCGCCGGTGTCCCGGTGGCACCCGGCGTCGTTGTGCCGGGAGCCGCTGTTTCGTTGCCCCCCGGCTGCACACACCCTGCGATCATGGCGCCCGCGATCACCATGAGGGCAAGGATACCAAACATTCTCTTCATGGGGCAGACGATACTTCTTGGCGTAGATAAAGTTTACCCCTGGTGCGAGAGCCGGGATGCAGGGTAACCGTGGTGTCGGAGGGCCTCCTGCAACTCTGCCATCCGGCCGATAACACGAGCTGTTTTGTCGATACGCACCCTGGGCGGGTCAAACTCCCGGATGACGGGCTATGGGCAAGGGGCTCCGTATGGCGGCGCGGTGCAGCGATGCCGGATCATGCGGTGCTGGCGGGGTGTCGGGCCGCGCCAGTTTGGAGTCCTGGTTTTCAGATTGCCGGCCCGGGTGCTGAATCATTTGTCCGGGGGGCTTCTGAGAAAGAGCCGGGAGGCGTCGTGACGAACCCGCTTCATCCTGCCGTATACTCTTTCAATCCTGTGCATTCGATCAGGCGGTCCAGGCTACCCAGGGTGAAAACCTTCCCGCGAGTCGAGAGAATGAGTTTCTTCATATCCTCCCGACGGATACCGAAACCCCGGCCGGCAATACAGGCAATTACTTCATACTTCGGGGCCTCGCCGGTGCGGCGGCCCTGCATGCCAAGCTCGCTCAGGTGCTGCACCCGGGTCACTTTGTCGCGCGCCGTACCGTCGTCCTCGGCAATCTTCGCTTCGATGACGATCCGGGGGTTGAATTCATCCGGGATAATGAAATCCGGGGCCTGGTCGAACCCGATCACGCGCTCTGCGCGTTTCGTTTTCCGAAAACTTATCCCTCCGCGCGACAACACGTCTTCGATGGCGGCCTCCAGCACATCCCCGATCAGCCCGGAGACGGAGTCGCGGTGTGCGGCAAAAGGTCTCCCCAAAAACCGCTCGTAAAGGAGCATCGGGTAGGGGACGCCAAGGCCGGCCAGTGATTGGAGGCTGTTCAGTCCCTGCCTGGTATCGGCCTTATCCAGCCGGTGCAGTACGCCCGCAATGTTCTCGCGAGGACCTTCGTGGAGTAACTCGCAGGCAGCCCGTACCATCGCCTGTATCCGTATATCCGTTATGCCGTGGTTAGCGGCGCACAACGGCTCAAATGGATTGATTCGGATCTTTCGCTCGATCGCGCGGGCAGCGCCCTGAGTCACCTCCCTACCTGTTCTCTGCGTGGTGACATATGCCCACTCGGGAGGGGTGAAGCCAAGGATCGTCCGGAGCACGATGAAGACGATCGGGGCATCATATACCGCTGCAGTCACCGATTCCGGCGACAGGTCCTGGAAATTGCGCGTGGCGCGCTTCAGTGCTTCGTAACCCTCTTCGAACGTGGGGTATTCGATGAATCCTTCTCCCCTGGGCATCGTTAAGAACGCCGACTCCAGAGAATCAAATGTTGCATCGATGTAACTCTCCAGATCCGATTGCACCTCTTCAAACGGCACCTCAAAGGGAAACGGCATCGCGGTCCTCCTCGTAGAGACGGGTTTGAACCTGGAGATTGCAGGGAGTTGCAGATGTCAGGCGCCGGGTAAGCAGATCCAGGACCGGTTGCAGATCCCCAAAACCCGAGAATGCCTCTGCGAACCGGTTCAACCGCTTGCCGACAGGTAGCGTTGAGTTCCATTCTCCAGACAATCTCTCTACGGTCATACGGGTGAGGTGCCCATATACGATGCACCGGATATCCCCCTCGGTGGGTCTCATGCCTGCTCGTTTCAGTTGCTCTAATTCGTCCTGTACGATACCTGTCAGCTGTACCGGGGTCTCGAAGTCCTGGCCTCTCCGGGTATACCCATACCTCCGACAGACAAAAACGGTATCGACGATCGACGATTTCGTGCCGTGGATATGGAGAGAACCCCCCATCTCGGCAGGGCAGGGCAGGCTCGCAAGACACCTGAGCCCGGCATCGAGAATCGCAACGCCGATGGTATAGTATGTTTCGACGTTGTTGTGGTGAAATGTAAAAGCAAGCGGTGCTCCCGGTTTCAGGGCATCTGCCATGGTACAGTAAACAGACGAGAGACCATCTGCAAAATGTTCCAGATCTCTGCCCTGACTCTCGTTCCCGGTCAACTCTTCCGGAGAGCGGGTTGACTCCCTGTCAAACCCTTCTGAACCAGTTCCGGCAAGACCCCGCAACCAGACATAGCAGAAGTCCATCAACTCGCCGTACTGGACATTCCCGAAGTACGGGGGATCGGTGAACACCGCATCCAGGCTTGCGGGCTTTAGCTTTACGCCGGCGGAACTTGCACAGTGCAGATGCACCTCCCGCCGGTTGCCGGTACCGGAATACTCTCCAATCCATTCGCCCGGAATAGGCACGCGAATCTTTCGTTTTCCCTTCTGATAGGTTTCGAAGGGAGCTTCGCAGTACTGCTTGGCCGCTGTATATTTGTTGACGATGTTTCGCCATCCGCCCGAACCCACGTTCATGCCCTGCCCGTTTGCAATTCCCAGGAGATTTGATTCGCACTGGATCAACCCGACAGGAAATCCGTGGATAGAAAAGATATCCAGGGATTTCAGAGCCGTGGTATCATAGCGGCACAGCAGATTCTGGTACCGGAGGAGATCGGACAGATTTGTAGCAAGAGCCCGTCTTATGCGGTCATCCGGAACCCCGGCGATGCGACGGCAGCTCAACTCCAGGCCGAGCAACTGCCGTTCGCCGAATAACTCCCTGTAGTGGTTGTAACCCCAATGGTGGAGCCTGTCGGTCTCATCTCCCGCCAGGATATTCTGCGCCGGGATGTAGCCTGGACAAAGCGATCGTAATCTCCGGGTGGCTTCCTGCACCACAGCCAGATCCTTTTCATCGGGCTTCTTGAAGAACCGGCCCTCATGCCCATCCGTCCTGTGCGGGTTATGATACTCAATCGCAAACAACCGGTGGCGCGGGGGGCCGGACTCCGGCCGGGGATAAGTATTCTGGTGTCCGCAGTTCGGGCAGATACACCGGTTACGCCTTGCAGGGCCGGTCGAGAGCAATCTCTCCCCACAGCACCCGCATGCACCTGGTGCCTGCAGATCGCCGATCTCGTTGAGCTCTCCACAGCACGGGCATACCACGACGTTATGGGGATGCCGTGCATCCTTTGCAACCAGGTATCCGGGGAACAGGTCGACGGATGTCCCGCACTCTTCGCAGTCGAGTGTCTTGACCCAGAGAAAGTACTTTACGGGAACACCGCTCTCCCCGTAAAGAGGGCAGTCAGTCCTGTAGAGTTCCCCTATCTCCTGCTCCAATGATGTGATTACTCTTTCGGCTTCACGCCGATATTCCTGAAGGTCGAGGTGTTCTATCTCCTCGCGTACAATCCAGGTGGCCATGGGGTTGATGTCGAAACCTACGATATCGCATCCTACACGGTTTGCTTCAAGAAGCGGAGTGCCTCCTCCCATGAACGGATCGGCAATCGTACGGCCGGGGAGGCTGTTAGCCTGAAAAAACGTATCGGCAACCGGGCGCCCACCGAACTCCGACAAGATCAAACCGCGGAACAACGTGCCGGGCCTTCTGGCAAACCACTTATGAACCGCGATAATCGGCCGATAATTCTGCTGAATCTGTTTTTCTTTGAGTGCCATTGCGGCAATTAGTGGTATGTCAAAATTTTCTTCTATACTCATTGTTCCCCCTTCGCATGAAAATGCCCTCCTCCTTTTTCATCCGGTATGCATGTGGCCCTTTGGGCATCATGCGGTTTTTACCCCGGATGATCCGGCAGGGCATGTTTTCGGGCGTGTCGCTACGATCCGGCTGATTTCGCGCGGTTCGGGCAGGAGACGGAGAGATACCTGGCGAGGCGGATTATGGCATCCGTCCAGGTTATGATCTCGATACTCTACGATTTAGATGTTGCCACGTCGGATGGGGAAGAGCGAGGTCCGGAACGGTGACACATCTCCATATAAGCTCCGGCGGTATCGGTCATATTCCATGAACAGTCGTTCATGTTGAGAGAAGATGTCCCTCTCCCTTCCGGTGCGACGGGGTCGTGCGATGCCCGGGGATCTCACCCGATGAGCATTTTCAGGACGTTTACAGGTTCCGGGGGGCCAAAAAAAAGAGGTTTTCAAATTACTTCCGCATCATGAGGAAGTATCCGGCCACCACGATGATGGCAATCACGGCGAAGATCGCGAGGATCATCGTCATGGACAGCCCTTCGGCGGGCGGCGCCGTGGGTGTCGTGGGTGTCGCGGGCGTTGCCGTGGTCACCGTCTCGGTCGGGGTGGTGGGGGTCGTTACCGGTTCGGTGAAGAGCGCGTAGATGCTGAAGTGCGTTATCCGGATCTCGACGGTCCT
>MPOY01000081.1 GCA_001896715.1 Methanoculleus sp. EBM-46 | reverse complement strand
GGGACTTTTTCGATGGCAATACTGCGCCGGCAGAACTGTTTGAGCCCGAGGGCCGTTACCGCCTGCCCGGGTTTTGTGCGGACGAATGCCACCGGCTCCTCACCGTAATATTCGCTCTTGATCCCGACCACCTGTGCATCCATGACGGCAGGGTGGGTGAGGAGGAACTCCTCGATCTCCGAGGGAGATATATTCTCCCCGCCGCGGATGATCAGATCCCTGCTCCGGCCGGCGATATGGTAGTAGCCGTCCCCGTCCACAAAGCCGAGGTCGCCGGTATGGAGGAACCCGTCGTCGTCGGTTGCAGCAACGATCGTATCGGGCTTATCGTAATAGCCGGATATCATCCAGGGGCTCCTGACAAGGATCTCCCCGGTCTCCCCGGGCCTGACTTCCGTACCGTCCAGGGGATGGACGATCCGTATATCGGTGTCTCTCAGCGGTCTCCCGATGCTGCCTGTCCTGCACTCCATAGGATCGGACGGACGGGTGATGGTCGCTAGAACCTCGCTGAGTCCATAACAGATCCCGAACTCCCGCGCTCCCAATATATCCATGACCGCCCTGACGACGGCCGGGGGGGAGACAGCCCCCGCGACCACACCCCCCCTGAGCGACGCCGTGTTGTAGCGGGTTCGGTTGTACTCGTTTAAGGCGCTCACGAACATGGAAGGCACCCCGAAAATATGCGTGACACGAAAAGTTTCGATGGTCCTCAGCATCTCCTGCGGGTTGAACCGTTCGAGAGGCGCTACCGTGCAACTGCTGGAAAGTGCGCTCAGCAATATCCCACACCCGAGTAAATGAAAGAACGGGGGCGGAATGCAGACGACATCGCCCGGTGCGAGACCAAAGCCGTCCGCAAGAGTGAACGTTGTTCCGATTAACCGTTCATGTGTCCAGGTTATGCACTTCGGCCAGCCGGTTGTCCCCGAGGTAAAAAGGAAGATGAAGCGATCTTCGGGCCTTACGGAACTCTCCCGTGCCTGAAGATCTGTTCGGGCAACCTGCTCTCCCTGCCCGAGGAATGCCGTCCAGGGCAGGATGCCCCGATGGTTCCCATCGTCAATCTGAACCGCGGTCCTGAGGTGCGGCAGTTTTTGCGAGGAGATCTTCCCCGGTTGAGAATCCTCAAGTCCGGGGCAGGCTTCGTACAGCGCCGAGATATATTCGCCCGGCTGCCCGTTCCCGGAAGCAAGGAACAGAATACCTACATCCACCAGATTAAGGCAGTACTCCAGATCGTAGGATCTGAAACTGGTATTCACAAGGAGGAGAGGAAGGCCGGCTTTTGCACATCCGAGAAGGATGGCCGGCCATTCCTGGATGTTCGGTGCCCAGAGGGCAGCATGCGTGCC
>MPOY01000109.1 GCA_001896715.1 Methanoculleus sp. EBM-46 | reverse complement strand
GGATGAACTTGGAATAAAGCTGGATATCCGGTAGCCTTTCAAGACCGGAGGGGTGTCTCCCTCCGGTCTTTTTCTTTAAATACAAGATGATATCATTATTAAAGGAGGTGCCTGAATGGACAAAATATTCTATACTTACAGAATTCCCGATGAAGGTATGCTTCTTCTCAAGAACTACGAAATCTCCGGAAACAACGAGGATCGTTTTCTAAGCAAAGAGGAGATAATCAAAGGGGCCCGCGACGCCTCTGCGCTCATTTCGCTGCTCTCGGACAGGATAGATTCCGAAGTTATTTCGTCGCTGCCGAAACTGAAAGTGATAGCCAACTACGCGGTTGGGTACAACAACATAGACATAGAAGAGGCCAGAAAGAGAGGAATAAGAGTGACCAACACTCCGGGCGCCCTGACCGATGCGACCGCCGATCTCACCATGGCTCTGCTGCTGGCAACGAGTAGAAGGATAGTCGAGGGCGACAGATTAGTGAGAGAGCGCAAATTCGAAGGCTGGAAGCCCGGCCTGCTCAAGGGCCCCGCCCTCAAGGGAAAGATCCTGGGAATAATTGGGATGGGCAGGATAGGAAAGACCGTGGCGAGCAGAGCGCATGCCTTCGGCATGAACATCGTCTATCACAACAGAAAACCTCTCCTGCAATCGGAGGAGGAAGAACTCTGCGTTAAACACGTTAGTCTGGAAGAGTTACTCAAGAGCTCCGACTTCATCTCTTTACATGTACCGCTCATGGGTGAGACATACCATCTGCTCAACGAAAAGAGACTCTCTCTCATCAAGCCGGAGTCGATAATCATCAACACCTCTCGCGGAGCCGTCATAGATGAAAAGGCACTGATCAAGGCTCTCAAGGACGGAAAATTAGCCGGCGCCGGGCTCGACGTCTATGAGGAGGAGCCGTTCGTGCCGCAGGAGCTAATCGATCTTCCAAACGTGGTTCTCCTGCCTCACCTCGGATCGGCCACCAACGAGGCCAGAAGGGAAATGGCCATAATGGTCGGACGAAACGTAGCGGCCGTTCTCGAAGGCAAAGAGCCACCCAATCTCGTTATTTGAGACGCTTTTCCCGGTTACCTTGTCACGAAGTACCAGATGGGTCCGGAATAACGTTTGCCGTTTCTATCCACCGCCACTATCTGCCAGTAATAGGTCATATTCGGAGACAGCCTGTCTATCATGACCCTGTTCGATGCCGTACTGGTGTAAAGTTGAGGGGTGGGGGTGGTTCCCAGATAAACGTTATAGCTCACGACCTCTATGTACGGCGCGGATTTGATTCCTATACTACCGCCGGAGTTCCTGCTCGAGAACCAGATATCTATGTTGTTGAGAACCAGTGAGCTGCCACGGACAGTAACGTCCCAGCCGAGCATTACACTCCCTCCATAAACATAGGCTCCGTCCTGGAGATAGCTGGAAAAAGTGGCTTCACTATAAGGTGTCAGCGATGCGGCCAGCGCCACCACAAAGATTGTAAGGAGCACGGTGAAAAAAACTCGTTCCATTCTTACACCTCCATTTATCGTTTTGACTGATAGAAGCAACGTATGGTTTTACTACCGAAAGGAGTTGAGAAGGTGAAAGTTAAAAAAGTTGGAGAGGTTTATCGCTGCGAGATCTGCGGAAACGTCGTGGAAGTGAAAGAAGTCGGCGGCGGCGAGCTGGTCTGCTGCGGAGAGCCGATGAAACTGGTCAAGGAATGAAGAAAAGCCCCGGACTCCGGGGCTTTTTTGTTGAACAGATATGTCGATGCAACGGCTAGAAGTCGGCCGAGAACGGCCGCAATTTTCATTTGTACGGTCCCCCGATTGCGACTATAGGGAGTTGCTTTGAGTTATGTACCATTTATTGCCGATCTTCACGACGGTCCAGTTGTAGTTGTTTTCGACGAACGTGCCGTCCATATAACCGATTCTCGCAAAAAAAGTCACGTCGGCCTCATTCAAACCGGTTTTGAAAGAGATATTCTTATCTGAAAGGAATTCGAAGTAACTCACATCCTTAATGAGAAATACCAGGCCGTACAGACTCCCTATCTGGTTTCTGGTGTAACTGGTTCCGCCTACAAACGCCGGCTCGGTGTAGAGAGCTCCCAGCCCGACAGCGCTCTCCTGTTCCCAGTACTTCTCGAAATCGTTGATCAGATTGCTGACGCCGACCACCGGCGTGATGATGAAACAACCGCTCAGCATAAAAACCACCAGCAGACCGGCAACAGATAGCGCAAATAGTGATCTCTTCACCTAAACCCCTCCCCTTGAAAGTTTTGAAGACGACTCAATTATACGCCTTGCGCCTTACTTTGGAGCTTTTCAGTTTGTGTTGAACATAAAAAAGCGGCCATCGAAGGCCGCTTTTCACCTTCTAGAACCCCCTATATTCTAAAAAGTGGGAACAATGGAGCCTTCGAACTTGTCCCAGATGAACTGCCTCACCTCATCACGCGTGATAATCTGTTTTAGAGTGGCGAGCCACTGGCTGTTGAGGTTTTCTTCGCGAACGACTATGAAATTGGCGTACGGCGAATTGCTATCCTCAACGAAAGTGGCGTCCTTCTGTGAATTCAATCCGATCGACAGGGCATAATTGGCGTTCAGAACCGCCCCCACGACGGTATCGTCTTCTTTGAACACCCTCGGCACAAAGCCCGCCTCCATCTCCACCAGTACCAGCCCCTTCGGGTTGTCCTGTATATCTCTTACCGTCAAATCGGCCTTAGACGGATCCTTCAGCGTTATCAGGCCGTTGTTGTGAAGCAGAAGCAGCGCCCTCGTCTCGTTGGTCGGGTCGTTCATCAGGGCTATTTTATCCCCCTTCTTCAGCTCCTCGAGGGGCTTTTTCATATAAAAGCCCATAGGAGCTATGAGAACATTGACGGCGGGCACCAATCCTTTGATCCCTCTTTGTGCGGTGAAGGACTTCAAATACTGCGCGTGCTGAAAAAAGTTGGCGTCCAGTTCCTTCGAAGAAAGCGCAAGATTTGGAAGAACATAGTCGCTGAAAACGACTATCTCCAGCTCAATACCGGCCTCTTCCAGCTGAGGCCTGATAAACTCGAG
>MPOY01000339.1 GCA_001896715.1 Methanoculleus sp. EBM-46 | reverse complement strand
CAAAAACGGTGGCAGAGAGATAGGCAAAGCCGTCGTGACTAGGGAAGTTATATACAAACCATCGTTCAAAATAATCGTCTGTGGACCCGAAGACAAACTGATAGAAATCGAGAAAGCCCTTCAAAACCCCGTATATCCACTGAGCCTCGGGAGAGACGATGAATTCATAACTTCCATAGGATATGAAATGGTAGATGCTCAACCTATAAAAGGCGGAATCGTTTCCGATACCGTTTTGAAAGGAGATCTAACCGGAAAAATCCACAACTGCGATATCCATTCCGGAGAAATCAAGGCTTTCAAAACTTACTGGCTTAGCTCCAGTTTCGAGAGAGATTCGAAGAACCCCGGCCTCAGACGTCCGTCAAACAGGGCCCCATTCACTTTTGTAAACGCCCGGGTCGATTATACCGGCGAACTCCTATCAGTAAACGGTCTTAACTTCCCGATCTGGAGGTGAAATAATTGTCGCTTGCAAAACCTGATGTAAGTCTGGTAGATCACACCAGAGAAGTATTGCTCCATGCAGCGGACTACCTGTGGAAGGTCGGAGCGAAAATCTCCGGCTCGCCGTTCTCCGTCAGAGAGATCAAAGATGCCGTGCTAATCGCCTGCGCCTTTCACGATCTGGGAAAGGGTTGTGAAGGCTTTTCCTTTGAAGAGAAAAGAATTTCGCACGCGCTTGCGTCTGCACAGATAGCGCTAGCATCCCTGAAAGAAACACCGTTGAAGCCCTACATAGTTCAGGCCGTACTCGGTCACCACGGATCCAGATCGAAAGACTCCTTCACCTCGTGTAAATACTTGAAACAGTCAACAGTGCCAAACCCCGAACTTGCACGGGAATACGGAGAGATCAGATCGTTTGTGGAAAGCGTCTACGAAGTTGCGTTGCCGGATATCGAGCTGAAAGTCCCCGATCCCTCTCAATTGATGAGATATCTCAACAACAGATTCTTCAACGATGCGGGCGATCGTGAGGTTTACGCTTACATACAGGGAGTGCTTAATCTGGCTGACTGGACCGCTTCCGGCCACAAAGAATCTTTCGACGACTTCCCGGAGATCGATGCGAAAAACCTCAGACCCTTTCAGAAAGAGGCCGCTTCGGACGGCGACACAATAATCATCGCGCCAACAGGCAGGGGCAAAACACTTGCCGCGCTGAACTGGGCGAAATCGACGGGTAGAAGAAAGCTCTCCGTCTTTCTGCCGACAGTGACCACCGTCGAGGCTATGTACGAAAGATACAAAGACGAACTGACAGATGACTCCGCCCTTGTACACGGAAACCTTGCCTATTACTTATATTCGAACGAAGGTATCTCCGAGGAAACGAGCGAAAAAATCTTCTGGATGAAGGCCT
>MPOY01000438.1 GCA_001896715.1 Methanoculleus sp. EBM-46 | reverse complement strand
TCCAGTTTGAATATCCCGGGGTTCTGCCAGACATCGACACTGTCGTACGCGACGTAGATCGGTATATCGCCGATCACCTGGATGCCCCGGCCGGCGCAGTACCGGCGGAGGGCCGACCATTGCCGGGCGGCAAGGTACTGGAGGAACGTCTCTTTCCGGATCTTATCGGCAAGGCGCCGGCGCATATCCTCAAGGGCCTCCGGCTGCCGGCCCCGGATCTCCTCCGGCCACCGGTTCCACTCCTGCCCGCGGAAGTGAGCCTTGAGCGCGACAAAGAGCGCGTGGTCGTCCAGCCACCATGCGTTCTCGTCACAGAACACCTCATACCCGCGCTCCGGCCCCGAATGAAGAAACCGCTCGTATGCGACCGAGAAGATCCGGTCCTTGTACCATGCGACCGCCTCGTAGACCGTTCGCCTCTCCGGGAACTCGGGTGCCGGGTCGAGGTCGGCCCGCCTGAGGAACCCGTCGCGGACGAGTATATCCGGGCTGATGAGGAGGGTGTTCGTCCCGAACGCCGACGGGCTGCTGTAGGGAGAGCTCGCGTATTCCGTCTGCGTCGGATTGAGCGGCAGGATCTGCCAGTAGTGCTGCCGGGCTTGCGCCAGGGCATCGACGAGCCGGTATGCCGCCGGTCCGAAATCGCCGATGCCGTACTCCGATGGGAGCGACGTGATGTGCAGGAGTATGCCGCTTCCCCGTACCTGGATCATCTTTCACCCTCCGGACTTGAGTTATTCGACTATCCGGGTCCCATCTATATATGGCCTCGTGCCGGCGACGGGTACCCGTCCGCGCGGGGGCATGGTCAAATAGGTTCCCTGTATTACAGGGATTGGAGGTGATTGGAACGGCTTTACCACCCGGCGTGACCGTCTCCCGCGTTCACGAGTACCTTCGCGACGTTCCCTACCCGGTAACCCGCGAAGAACTGATCGACTACGCCCGAAGCGCGCATGCACCGGATGAGATCATGCGAGCGCTCGATCTGCTGCCCGAGAAGCGGTATGCAAACCCGGCGATCGTGACGGAGACACTGGGAATGATATGAGGGGTGCCGGGTCAGGGTTTCTCTGCAAGCAGCCACCCGCGCCCGATCAGCCCCCGACCGGCGGCTCTCTCCCAGAGGTCGAGCCCTCGCCGGGCGTCGTCGTAGGCCTCCTCACCGATGAGTTCGGTGATCGCATC
>MPOY01000167.1 GCA_001896715.1 Methanoculleus sp. EBM-46 | reverse complement strand
TGTGTGGTAACTTGCTGCTGCCTCAGCGGCCGCAATACAGTTCGATTGATTTCTCAATGCACTGCACTGCTTCTATGTTCCTCCCGATCGATCTCAAGCTCATTCCCTTGTTGAACCATGCATCAGCATGATAGGGATCGAGCTCGAGTGCCCGATCATAGTTCGCGATTGCCTGTTCATACTGACCGAGGTAGTCGCAGCAATCTCCCATCAGAACAAACGCCTCCGGGTGTTTGGGCTCGATATCGACTGCCTCCATCAGATATTCAACTGCAGCAGTATGATCTCCATGCATCGACTTTTCCCGTGCCTGCCGAACCAGGCAATCTGCCCCGTTCGAGGCGCCGGTGAAATCATATTTCTGCATCGCTTCTCTCTCCCGTGGTCACCTGGCGCATTGCCAGTTGCTTTGTGACTGAACTAAATTACTAACGGCCTTATAATGAAAATTTGCACGATAATAACGCCGTGTTGGTCTGCAATTGCCTTATGCAACAGGATCTGCCATGCAAATTATTATATACTTATTTTTAGGCGTAATCGTGCACCCAGAGCAACCGCAATAATCGGCTTACCACGGGGATGACAGCATGTTGAATCAGTGCCGGAAGAGAGGGGAGCTACCAGAAACCCGGTTACCCGTTTCAAGGCCTGCCAAATAAAAAAATTTACTATCCCAGCACCCTATCACCTTGTATGAGCGTGCTCGATCAGGAGAGGATGGATCAAATCAAACAACACCTGAAATGGAATCCGAGGGGCATGACCATCTCGGACGTTTCTTCTAAAATGCACATGAACCGGAACCTCGTAGCAAAATATCTTGATATGCTCCTCATCTCCGGGCAGATCGATATGCAGGAGATGGGGACTGCGAAGGTATACTTCCTCTCCCATCGCGTTCCCATCTCTGCGATGCTTGACTTTTCCTCAGATATGGTCGTCGTTCTCGATGATGAGAACAGAATATTGAGGGTCAATGGACCGATGCTCGCAGTGCTGGGCGAGGATCGGCAATCTGTCGTCGGTACAGATCTGGACGACTCACAAAATCCCTTTCTCATCGCCCTGCGGGCTCATCTGCCTCCGCCGGAGTCGCGCGGCGCACCGGACCAGATCATTGGGGTGCGTTGCGCCCTGCAGGGAAAAGAGTGTCACTTCCGCGTGAAACGGATACCGACGGTATTTGAAGACGGAGGCCGGGGCATCACGCTGATCATCGAGGATGTCACCGATCAGGTTGCCAATCGGGAAAGGCTGAAGGTGAGTGAAGCCCGGTACCGGGGTATCATCGAAGACCAGACCGAGTTCATCGTCCGGTTTATGCCGGACGGCGCTGCTACGTTTCTGAATGCTGCATATGCCCGGTATCTTGAGGAAAGCGTGGAGCACCTTATCGGGAAACCCTTTCTTCCCTGTATCCATACCGAGGATGCTCCTATCAGAGATCAAGCAATTCTATTACTGAATCGTGACCATCCTGTCTCGATATTCGAATGCCGGATCCGTCATCCTTCAGGGCGGATTCGCTGGAATAGATGGACAGTACGCGCGCTCTTTGATACGTCCGGGCACCTCTCCGAGTGCCAGGGCGTGGGCAGGGATATCACCGAGAAACGCGAAGCTGCAGCGAAGGTCAACGATTATATCCGGGGGATGGAGTTCCTCTCACAGACCTGTATTGCCTTCATGGACATGCACGAAGATCATAACATCTACGATTACGTCGCACGACAGATCTGCGCGCTTGCCCCCGGGCTACTGGTATGGATCGGTATCATCGATGAATCCGACCAGAATCTCGTCCTTAAAAGCGTTGTCGGGGATCCGGCCGCACGGGAGGTTATCGGGCAACTCCCGGGAACGCACCCTGCGGGGACGACGTTTCC
>MPOY01000058.1 GCA_001896715.1 Methanoculleus sp. EBM-46 | reverse complement strand
GCAATGCCTCCCCGCCGCTGCAATATCCCGGAGAAGGTCGACGAAGACCTCCGTCTCGTCGAGCCCCGAGCGCGAACACCGGTCGTAGGCGGCATCGCCGGCAAAGATGACGATTGCCGGATCCGCTTCATCGACGATGCGCATGAACGAGGCGATGCCGACCCGGCCACCGCCAGGCAAACCCCGTTCCCTCGTCCCCCACGCAAGATCGCTGAAAGCGATGATCCCCGTCACGGACCGGGGTTGGGCACCCGGGGGTGATAGACCTCGCGGTCGGGCGGGAGGTGTCGCGCCGCCCTTTGCGCCCCGGCCGCCTTCCCCGTAGACAGTATCTCCTCCACCCCCGTTGGAGTCGGGACCGCCTGCCGTTTCACCGGATACCTCCGGACAAGGTATAAATACGCACAAATAGAGTCTCCATCAAGAGATTATCGTACCCGTTTCATCCAGCGGACAGAAACGAGGAGTGATTTATGACAAACAAAAAGAGACTGACCACCGCTGCCGGCGCACCCGTGCCGGACAACCAGAATGCCGTGACCGCCGGTCCACGCGGCCCCATGCTGATGCAGGATGTCTGGTACCAGGAGAAACTCGCCCACTTCAACCGGGAGGTGATCCCGGAACGGCGCATGCACGCCAAGGGGTCAGGCGCCTTCGGTACGTTCACCGTCACCCACGACATCACCCGGTTCACCAGGGCCAGGCTCTTCTCCGATATCGGCAAGAAGACCGACGTCTTCATGCGCTTCTCGACGGTTGCCGGCGAACGCGGTGCGGCCGATGCCGAGCGCGACATCCGCGGCTTTGCCGTGAAGTTCTACACCGAGGAGGGAAACTGGGATCTGGTCGGGAACAACACCCCCGTCTTCTTCATACGTGACCCCCACAAGTTCCCCGACCTCAACCGTGCCGTCAAGCGCGACCCCCACACCAACATGCGCTCCGCGACCAACAACTGGGACTTCTGGACATCCCTTCCCGAATCCCTGCACCAGGTGACCATCACCATGAGCGATCGCGGGATTCCTCTCTCCTATCGCCACATGCACGGGTTCGGGAGCCACACGTTCAGCATGATCAACGCGGAAAACGAACGTGTCTGGGTCAAATTCCACCTCCAGACCCGGCAGGGCATCAAGAACCTGACCGACCAGGAAGCCGAGGCGATCGTCGCAAAAGACCGCGAGAGCCATCAGCGCGACCTCTTCGAGAGCATCCGGAAGGGCGACTTCCCCCGCTGGACGATGTACATCCAGGTGATGACCGAAGAACAGGCAAAGGCCATGCCCTACAACCCCTTCGACCTCACCAAAGTCTGGTACAAGGGTGAGTTCCCCCTGATCGAGGTGGGCGTGCTCGAGCTGAACCGGAACCCCGAGAACTACTTCCAGGACGTGGAGCAGGCGGCTTTCAACCCGGCCGCCGTGGTGCCGGGCATCGGGTTCTCGCCCGATAAGATGCTGCAGGGGCGCCT
>MPOY01000063.1 GCA_001896715.1 Methanoculleus sp. EBM-46 | reverse complement strand
TGGATAGAAGGCGTCTTTGCCTATAAAAATCATAGGATATAGATCGTATTGGTTCTCAGGGATATCGTACACTCTGGCGTATTTGAGCTTCAACTCCTGATTTTTCGCCTCGGTGAGCATGAATTTGTTCAGAACGACATCGTCGTCGATTTCGTACTTCAAACTTTCGAGCAACATCTCGGCCTCGAAGCATTCCTGACAGGTGGCTACACCGAAGAAATCTATAACCACTGAAGCAAAAAAAGTCGAGACTGCAAAGAGAAATGGGATAGAAATCAGAAGGTATTTTTTCATCCAGCCGCCCCTTTATTCATACAAAGTTTGTCAAGTATAGACTGCTAATAATTATACCATCAAATCCGCTCTAATTACTCAGCCTAATGCATATTGACTTGACAGGAAGAAGGAAATAGAACACTGTCTGAAAAAGACACGAAATCATCGTATATTCGTGGTGGTCAAACCGTACGAAAGGATTATTTTTATGCCCACCTTGAATATATCACAGATTACCTCGGATGTCATCGGTTTGGTTCGTTTCTTCCGAATATAGCAGAGAAGGTTTGTTGAAGAGTATTCCTGTGCTCTCTTCCTGTTCGCTCATAAGAACACAAGCAGATTGGCCTGCTTCTGTTCTTCTTCTCAGTCCTACATCTCGAGATTGTTGAGCTCTCAGTTCATTTCCAGTGATTAGGATAAGGCATGAATTCATAGAGAAGGGCAAACCGCAACAGAATGGCTTCAGCATCTCCTATACGGAGCTTTCATCAGAGGATATCTTTCTGTATTATCTCAACAGATGGTCCATAGAGTCCTACTTCAAGACTGCTAAACAACACTTCTTACAAGAATTTTTGTTAAACTCAATCTTCAGATATAGCGGTCTTTGAGTGGATATTAGTTTGGTATTTGAAAAGCTACAGTGTATAATATCTTTCAAGATGAGTACTGCATTCTGGATTGAGAGTTTTTATCCTTAGACAATATAGAGGATTTTATTTGACATGGATTCTGTAAACGTGATAAAATCAGA
>MPOY01000512.1 GCA_001896715.1 Methanoculleus sp. EBM-46 | reverse complement strand
TTATCGAGCATTGCTGACTTCGTCATTGCTGTTCCTGCACCATCATTTCCTGTATCATCTGCCCGACCATCGAGGAGGTAGAAGCACCTCTCTGAACCGTATCCACGAGGGCATCCCTTCGAACGGTAATGGCCGCCTCCAGTTGCTCGTTGCTCCAGCCGTTCCGGTAGGCAATCTCATCAAGGACGCTCGACCGCTCGTACACCCTGACGAACCGGTCAGTCCGGTGATCCCAGGTGAAGAGAGGTTCCCACCGGATCTCATCATCGACGACCCGGATCTCGTTCAACGAGAGGCACCGGCGAAACCCTCTCCCTCCATCGTAGAGGAGGCTCTGCACCAGGATCAGGTCGAGAGCGTTGAACATCGCCACCGGGACGTTGATGGGTTCATGGGTCAGGCGGTTCACCGTCTCTTGCACGTTCCCCGCATGAACGGTGGAGTAGGTGGTGTGCCCGGTGTTCATCGCCTGAAAGAGGGTCTGCGCCTCCTCGCCGCGCACTTCACCGACGATGATGTACTCGGGGCGCTGACGCAGTGCCGCTTTGAGGAGATGGAACATGCCGACGTTGCCGGTGCCGCTGACGTTTGCGCTCTCCCGTGTCCGCATCGGCAGCCAGTTGACGTGCGGAAGCTGGATCTCCCGGGTATCCTCGATGGAGACGATCTTTGCCACCGGGGGGATGAAGAACGAGATGGCGTTCATCGTCGAGGTCTTTCCGCTTGCCGTTCCTCCGGAGATGACCATGCTCTTCCGATTCTCGACCGCGAGCCAGATATGCGCCATCAGGTCGGCGTCGTAGGTGTCGTTCTCGATGAGGCTGACCGGGGTCATGGGTTCCGCGCGGAACTTCCGAATGGTGAACGAGCTCCCCCGGGAAGAGACGATGTCCGAGTAGGTGATCTGTGCCCGCGACCCCTCCGGAAGGGAGGCATCGATGAGCGGCGTCGAGAGCGAGAGCTGTTTGTCAGCTTTCTGGGCGAGTTTGAGCACGAATTTGTTCAGGTCTTCGCCGTCAAAGGTGCAATTCGTCTGGATACTGGCGTATCTTCGGTGGTAAAGAAAGACCGGGAGCCCCGGGCCGTTGCAGGTGATGTCTTCGATCCGGTCGTCGTTCATCAGCGGGTCCAGTTTGCCGTAGCCGAGGAAGTTGCGCCGGAGGTAGTATACGAGTAGCTCCATCCGGTCGTCGGCGATCTCCGGGTAAAAGGAGCGGATCACCTTCTTGATCAGGTCCGTATCGAGGCCGAGTTCGCCTCTCTTGCGGGCGGTATCGTAGATCAGCGTCGCCCGGAGCTGTTCGAACGTCTCCTCAAGGACGACCAGTTCCTTCGATGTGATCCTGGGTTCGACGATCTCGTATTGCAGGGTGATCGGGTCCCTGCGGAAGATATTGGCGTAGGAGAAGGGGGGGACAAGCCAGTACCGGTCCACCATGTCCACGGTGGGGTCTGCAGGCGGAAGGGTCAGGATCA
>MPOY01000612.1 GCA_001896715.1 Methanoculleus sp. EBM-46 | reverse complement strand
TCGAGGACCTCGAGGAGGGCGCTTGCCGGATCTCCCGAATACGAGACGGCGAGCTTGTCGACCTCGTCCAGGATGAAGACCGGGTTCTTCGCGCCGGCCCGTTTCATGCCCTGGATGATCCGGCCGGGGAGCGACCCGACGTAAGTCCGCCGGTGCCCCCGTATCTCCGCCTCGTCCTTGACACCGCCGAGGCTGATCCGGACATATTCTCTCCCAAGCGCATCCGCGATGCTCCGCCCGAGGCTCGTCTTCCCGGTGCCGGGCGGGCCCGAGAAGAGGAGGATCGAGCCCTGTTTCTCCTCCTTGAGCTTCATGACCGCGAGGTGCTGGACGATCCGCTCCTTGACCTTCTCAAGGCCGTTATGGTTGCTCTCGAGTATGCGGCGGGCCTCCTCGATATCGATGCTCTTCTTCTCGGAGGTCCAGGGGAGAGCGAGCAGGAGGTCGAGGTAGTTTCGTATCCCCTGACTCTCATGGTGCTGGCTCCCGCCCGACTCGAGTTTCTTTAGTTCGGCGAGAGCTTTCTTTCGGACCTCCTCGGGCATCGTCGAGCGCTCGATCCGCTCCCGGTAGCCTTCCTCGCCGGCGGGGCCGTCGCATCCGTTGAGCTCCTCCTGGATCACCCGGAGCTGCTCGCGGAGCATCGCCTCGCGGTTCGCCTTCCCGACCTTCTCCGAGGCTTTTTTCGCCACCTCGATCCGGAGGTTGATGCTCTCGTTTAAGTCCACCAGGATCCGGAGGAACGCAGTGGAGCGCTCCCGGACAGAGGCGGTCTCGAGGAGTGACTGTTTCGTGGCAAGATCCACCGGCAGGAACGGCATGACGAACGCCATGACCTGGTCGACGGACTCCATCCTCTCGACGGGCCGGGTGAACTGTTCGGACCCCTGGAAGTTGCCGCTGATCGTGTGGATGGCCGCCTTGATGTCCGCGAGCATATCCGCCCGGGCATCCTCGTCGAGGTCCGGCAGATCCGGGAGCGGTTCAAAGGTGGTGTAGAACTGTCCGTCTTTCTCGGAGAGGGTTACTGCCTTCACCCGGCGGGTTGCATGTGCAAATATGAGGTAGCCGTCGTCTGTGGGCTGCACGTGCGCAATTGCAAGGAGGGTCCCGGTCGCGTAGAATGCATCGGCCGGGTTCTCCGGAGGTTCTGCACCGCCCTTTACGGTCAGCCCGACCGCAGATGCCGATCCGTCGCTCTTCATGGCGGCGATCAACACCTTTCCGACGGCCGCCTCGACCTGGAGCTTCGTCCGGGTCTCCGGGTAGACCACGGTCTCGAAGAGCGGTATGACGATGGTTTCGCTGGTGTCTGACTGTGATGCGTGCATGGTGACTCCAATAATTAGTTTGAATTTACCTAACTTTTTTGCCGGCCAAAAAAAATTACCCGACCTTCTTCAGGATCTCAAGGAGGAGATCCACTTCGTTCTCATCGAGCGCCTCTACCATCCTCTCGATCATCCGGTAAAGCGCGTTCTGCTCGGCGTTTGCTATCATCCGCCCCTTCTCGGTCAGGCGGATGTAGACGACCCTGCCGTCGTCGGGGCATCTCTG
>MPOY01000053.1 GCA_001896715.1 Methanoculleus sp. EBM-46 | reverse complement strand
TTGAGCTTCTTCTTGCTCGCACAGATCAGGATTGCGTAGCCGGGCCGCCCGTCGGGAGTCTCGTCGGCAGGGACGAAGCAGTCGATGCCCGCCTCAGCCGGACAACCTATCGTGGAGGTGGCAAAACCGACGGCCTCCACTGCCGCCCTGTATGCCCATTCCTCGGTGACGGCGGTGATGATGGGCCGCGCCACCCAGGTCGGGAACGCCTCTGCATAGGTATCGTCGATAGTAACGCCATTCAATTCCATGGACAGAATACACCTCGTTTGCTACAATGTCACGATGCGGACAGAATAAGGTTTCTTTTTCTCCCGGGCGTGCACACCGGATCGGCGCCGGAGATCGGCAGCCTCAACCGCGCGGCCCCCCCGGAGACCGGGCCGGCCCGCCGACAGCCACCGCCACGGCAGGGTAAACCGGCGAAGAACCGGCTGCCGGACGACAGAACGCAGAAATTCAGCCTGATTGCGCTATTGGGGTGCAAAACATCCATATCTCCCGGATCCGCGTCGGAGGCCGGGTTAAGCCCTTCCCGGTCCCACGATCCCGCCCGACCGGGCCTGAACGGGATGCTATGGAGGACCGTGGGCGCAGGGTCGCGACGGGCATTCCGGGTGGGCGCACGTGCCCGGCGCAAAGGGTGGAGAACCAACGATTACGTAAACAGGTGTCGCCCAAACCGCGCAACGGGCGGCGGGCTCTTCCGGGGAGGAAGGTGGGGGTTATCGCCGGGTCCCGGGGAGATCCGGCCGGTTCTTCACGCTGCCGGCCCGGATTGGCCACCAATTTTCACCAGAAGGCCCGACTTAAAATTTAAGGTTTTCGCTTTGACATTCTGCCCCGAGATGCGTTTTGCGCCGATATCCGTGACATCGGGTTAACATAACAACCGATTTAATTTATAAAATTTGACGAATAATCATAGTTCTGGAATATAAGACTGCCGAATTTCAGAAAGTTTATGTATATTCTTTGACAATTCTTTTTATATCGATTTTTAATCGATCAGATCTGGTGCGTGATAACCATGGCATTTGCATTGCACATCAATATGGAACGATGTACAGGCTGCAACAACTGCGTGGTGGCATGTCCGGTCAACGCTCTCGAGCTCCATACCGAAGAACCGGTAACCCTGGAGAAGATCTACAAGGTCAAGGACGGCAAAGCCATTATTCTTGACTTTAACTCCGAGCTCTGCGCCGGTTGCGGCGTATGCGTCGAGGCATGCCCCTACGAAGTTATCAAACTTGCAGGACCGTGGGAGAGCCGGGCAAAGGCCCGAAGAGTGGAAGCCTAGGAGTGATACTAAAATATGGCACTGTTTCCAAAGTATTCCAAAACGCGGGAAGGACAGAACGTCATCATGGAGCAGAAGCTCCTCAAAGCGGTCAACAACCTTATCCTGAACGCGGAGACCTGCACAGGCTGCGGCATCTGTGTCGATGCCTGCCCCGAAGAGGCAATCGTGCTCGGACCAGTCGGTGCGACACGCCGCGGGGCGATCGATTACGCCGAACCTGTCGACGTCAACCCTGAAAAGTGTTCATACTGTGGCGTCTGCGTCATCATGTGCCCCTTCAATGCGATGACGCTCAAGATCGACGGAGAAGAACGGCTCCCGATACTTGAGAAAGAAGGATTCCCCCAGTATGATATGGTCACCGTGATCGACGAAGAGAAGTGCGACCGGTGTACCATCTGCGAGGAGGTCTGCCCGAGAGACGCCATCAACCGCGACGTCCCCGCATTCGAGGGCGGCGAAGAGGCCGGCAGACCCCGTGAGACCGCTCTGCAGACGAAGACCACGTTTAAAGTCGACATGGAGAAGTGCAGCGTCTGCGGCATCTGCGGCGAACTCTGCCCGAGCATCACCGTCGTCCGCAAACCCAGAACCCCCGAGACCGGCAAGATCGAAGGGGATGTCCTGTGGGAGGAGAGCACCTGCGACGGATGTAAGATCTGTGTCGAGGCCTGCCCCGAGGACGCAATCACCCTTGAGCGCGAGGTCGTGAGCGACAGACTGCCCGGCAAGGTCGACATCCAGCAGGACGACTGTTGTACCTGCACCTGGTGCGTCCAGACCTGCCCCACCGAGGCAATCACCGTCGAGAAGATCTTCGAGGGAGAGATCGAGATCAACCCCGAGAAGTGCCCCGGCGGTTGTTCGACCTGTGTCGAGGTCTGCCCCTGCAATGCACTCTACCTGCCCACACCGCTCCCGGCAAAGGAGATGAAAGGCAGGATCGAACCGAACATCGCCATCAACAAGGATTTCTGCATCTTCTGCGGCGCCTGTGTCAACGCCTGCCCGAGCGAAGATGCTATCATCCTGCGGCGAACCGCTATCCGGATGCAGGACAAGGATTCGGAACTCTTCAGGGACATCAAGGAAAAACTGCTCACCACGAGGACATCGAAGGTGAAAGAGACCACTCCTGGAGAAGTCGAGATCAAAGTCCTGGGAAAAGTGGAAGAGGCGTGAGGGATAGTCAATGGCAGTGAAGAAAGACTATAAGGACCAGAAACTCGCTGAGAGACTCCGGGACAGGAAGTACTACATTCCCGACAGCAACCCCGAGTTCATCAAGGATGTGGAGAAGATCGGGCGGACGGCCGCCCACATGTGCTACCAGTGCGGCACCTGCACCGGCTCGTGCCCCTCGGCACCCCGGAGTTCGTACCGTATCCGGCTGTTCATGAGGAAAGCCATCCTCGGCCTCGAGGAGGAAGCCCTCACCGACCCCGACCTCTGGCTCTGCACCACCTGTTACAGCTGCACCGACCGGTGCCCCCGTGACCTCGCGCCGACCGACGCGATCATGGCGATGAGGAACCTTGCGTTCAAGCGGGATATCGTGCCGCGCAACTTCCTCAAGACAGCCCAGCTGATCTACCAGTCGGGCCACGGCGTCCCGAACAACGCTGCAAACCGGGTTGCACGAGAGAAGCTCGGCCTTGAGGCGGAACCCGAGACGACGCACAAGTATCCGGAGTATCTGCCCGGTATCAGGAAGATTATGGATCACTATCGCCTCAAAGAGAATGCAGACAGGATACTGGCGGAGGGTGAGTGAAACCATGAGCAACAGACATCAGTACGCATTCTTCCTCGGATGCATCGCACCGAACCGGTACCCCGGGATCGAGGCGGCGGCCATCAAGACCAGCGCGAATGTCGGCATCGACCTCCTTCCCCTGAAGGGCGCAAGCTGCTGCCCGGCGCCGGGCGCGTTCGGTTCGATCGACTTAAACGTCTGGTACGCAATGGCTGCGCGAAACGTCGTGCTTGCCGAGCAGATGAAGACGGACATCACCCTGATCTGCAACGGCTGCTACAAGTCCATCTGGGAAGTCAACCACAAGCTCAAGCACAACGACGAACTCCGCGATGGCGTCAACGAGGTGCTCAAAGAGATCGATATGGAGTTCAAGGGAACCGTCGACGTCTGGCACCTCGCCGAGCTCTACTACGACCCGAAGATCGTGGGTATCAAGAAGCTCGCCGATAGCGTCACGCGCCCCCTGACCGGCGCGAAGATCGCCGTTCACTACGGTTGCCACCTGATGAAGCCCGCCAAAGAGCGGCACTTCGGCGACACCGAGAACCCGATGTGGATAGAAGAGCTCGTCGCCGCTCTCGGCGCCGAACCGGTACAGTACCGCAACAAGATGCAGTGCTGTGGTGCCGGCGGCGGTGTCCGCGGATACGATATCGCGCATGCACTCGATATCACGAACGAGAAGATGATCAATCTGCAGGAGGTCGGTGCTGATGCGCTGACTGAAGTCTGTCCGTTCTGCCAGCTCCAGTACGACAGAGGGCAGATCGAGATCGAGGAGAAGTTCGGCATCACCTGGGGGCTTCCGATACTGCACTACAACGAACTCCTGGGACTGGCGCAGGGCATGAGCCCGGATGAGCTTGCACTCGACCTCCACGCCGTCAGTGTCGAGCCGTTCCTGAAGAAGATCCTGTGAGGTGCAAATACATGGCAGAAGTCAAAAAGTACGAAGAGCCAAGAATTGGCGTTTTTGTGTGCCACTGTGGTACCAACATCGCGGGCTCGATCAACATCAAGGCGGTACAGGAGTACGCAAAAACGCTCCCGAACGTCATCATCGCCGATGACTACCAGTACATGTGCTCGACCCCCGGCCAGAACAAGATCGCAGAGGCCATCAAGGAGCAGAAACTGACCGGGATCGTCGTTGCAGCATGTTCTCCCCGCCTGCACGAGCCCACGTTCCGTAACGCGACCAAGGAGGGCGGCTTAAACCCCTTCCGGTTCGAGATGGCCAACATCCGCGAGCAGAACTCGTGGGTGCACATGCACCAGCCCGAAGAGGCCACCGCAAAGGCAAAAGATGCAGTCAGGATCGCCGTAGCAAAGGCATCCCTCCTTGAGGATCTCATACCGAAGAGCGTCCCCGTGGAGAAGACGGCGATGGTCGTCGGCGCCGGTGTCGGCGGCATGCAGGCCGCGCTCGACCTTGCGAGCGCCGGCATCAAGACCTACCTCGTGGAGAAGGAACCCACCATCGGCGGCAAGATGTCCCAGCTCGACAAGACGTTCCCGACGCTGGACTGCTCGCAGTGTATCCTTACCCCGAAGATGGTGGATGTCTACCGCCACGAAGGCATCGAACTCCTCACCTACACCGAGGTCGAGGCGGTCGAGGGCTACATCGGCAACTTCGACGTGACCCTCCGGAAGAAGGCGCGCGGCGTTCTCACTCCGGATGAGGCCACAGCCCGCGGCATCATCGGCGGCGGATGTACCGGATGCGGCGACTGTACCGACGTCTGTCCGGTCATCAAGCCGAACCCGTTCGAGCTCGGCATGGCGCCGAGAAAGGCGATCTACATCTACCACCCGCAGGTCTCGCCCCTGATCTACACCGTCGACTTCGACGCCTGCGTCAAGTGCGGCCTCTGCGTCGAGGCATGCGGCGAGGAGAGGAAGGCCATCGATCTCGATGCAAAGGACGAACTCATGAATGTCAAGGTCGGCACCGTCGTCCTCGCCCTGGGATACGATATCTTCCCGATCGAGAAGAAGTTCGAGTGGGGTTACAAGCACTACGACAACGTCATCACGAGCCTTGAGTTCGAGCGGTTGATCTGCGCGTCCGGACCGACCGGCGGCCACCTCATCCGCCCAAGCGACGGCGAGACCCCGAAGAGGATCGCATTCGTCCTCTGTGCAGGATCCCGTGACAATACCGGCGTCGGCAAGCCGTACTGCTCGCGGTTCTGCTGCATGTACTCGCTCAAGCACGCCCACCAGATCATCGAGAAGATCCCCGGCGCGATCCCTTACATCTTCTACATGGACATCCGGTCCTTCGGCAAGATGTACGAGGAGTTCTACTACCGCATCCAGGACGAGGGTGCGAAGTTCATCCGCGGCAGGGTTGCAAACATCCTCGAGGACCCGGTTACGAAGAACCTCCACGTCAACGCTGAGGATACGCTGCTTGGCCGGCCCATCGATATGGAAGTCGACCTGGTCGTGCTCGCGGCCGCCGTCCAGCCCTCCGCCGATACCGAGAAGACGCGGAGACTCTTCGGTGTCTCCTGCTCGCAGGACGGCTGGCTGTTAGAGGCTCACCCGAAGCTGAACCCCTGCGGCACCACCACTGCCGGTGTCTACCTCGCCGGCGTCTGCCAGGGACCCAAGGATATCCCCGATACGGTCGCCCAGGCAGAGGGTGCGGCATCCGCGGCATCCATCCCGATCCACCGCGGCGAGGTGGAGCTCGAGCCTTACTTCGCCGTGTGCATGGAGGACAAGTGCGCCGGATGCGGACTGTGTGTCAACCTCTGCCCCTACCAGGCCCTCTCGCTCATCGAGAAGGACGGCCGCACGGTCATGCATGTCACCGAGGCCAAGTGCAAGGGCTGCGGCACCTGCGGCGGATTCTGTCCCGGCGGTGCTATCTGGATGCAGCACTTTGCAACACCGCAGATCGTTGCACAGATCGATGCATTCCTCCTTGGAGGTGAACAGTAAATGGCAGACGAGAACTGGAAACCCAAGATCATCGCCATCATCTGCAACTGGTGCTCCTATGCCGGTGCAGACCTCGCCGGCGGTGCCCGTATCCAGTACCCGCCGGACATCCGTGCCGTCCGCGTGATGTGCACGGGCCGTGTCGACCCCCTCTTCATCCTGAAGGCATTCCAGGATGGAGCAGATGGCGTGCTGGTCTCCGGGTGCCACTTTGGCGACTGCCACTACCTTGAGGGCAACTACAAGGCTGCAAAGAGGATGTTCCTCTTGAAGAGTGTCCTCAAGAACATCGGTCTTGACGACAAGCGTCTCAGGATGACCTTCGTCTCCGCATCTGAGGGTGCAAAGTGGGGGCACGTCATGGAAGACGTCGTCAGGACCATCACCGAGCTTGGCCCAAGCCCGCTCAAAGAGCTTGCCAGATAAATACAATATAACAGGGGATGAATAATAATGGCAATCAGAGTAAATTTGATCACGGGTCGCACCATCCAGCAGGGGGTGTCGATGGAGGCGGGGAAAGAAAAACCCGCCTACACCGCCGCCTGCGGGATCATCGAGCTCGATCCGGCGGACTTCAAGAAGCTCGGAGCTTTTCGCAACACGACCGTACGTGTCACCAGTCAGTATGGCAGCGTCGTTGTCAAGGCAGTCGAGGCAACCCAGGGGCCCCATCCCGGTGTGGCGTATATACCGATGGGCCCATGGGCAAACAGGGTGATCAATCCGAACACCTACTCGACGGGGATGCCAACTTTTAAGGGTACACCCGTCACGGTGGAGGTCGCCAAAAACGAACCTGTCCTTGATTCGCTTGAACTGGTGCGCAAAGGATGCAGGGGTGAGCTGGCATGACAAAGACAGTAACCGATGTGGTCTGCCCGTTCTGCGGGACACTCTGCGACGACCTCGAGGTCGTCGTCAGCGATGACGGGAAGAAACTCTTCGAGGTCTACAACGCCTGCGCCATCGGCGCCGAGAAGTTTCTCCACTCCCAGGCAGCGGATCGTCTCACCCGCCCCCGGATGCGGCAGGACGATGGTTCCTGGAAGGAGATCTCCTACGACGAGGCAATCGAGTACACAGCGCGGATGCTTGCCGATGCAAAGAAGCCCCTGATGTACGGCTGGAGCTCCACGAACTGCGAGGCCCAGGCCGTCGGGTCCGAGATCGGCGAGATGGTCGGGGCGGTCATGGATAACACGGCAACCGTCTGCCACGGAACATCCCTTATCGCTGTTCAGGATATCGGCATACCGAGCTGCACGCTCGGTGAGGTCAAGAACCGTGCCGACCGGATCCTCTTCTGGGGGTGCAACCCGGCACACGCCCACCCGCGGCATATGTCCCGGTACTCGATCTTCCCCCGTGGGTTCTTCACCGGTAAGGGCCACACGGGCCGGAAGATGATCGTCGTCGACCCGCGGCCCACCGACACCGCCCGGATAGCGGACGTCCACCTCCAGATCGAGCAGGGGCGCGACTACGAACTCCTCGATGCGTTCCGCGTGGCGTTCAAGGGCGAAAAGCTCCCGGATGTCGTCGCCGGCATCCCGAAGGAGAAGATTTACGAGGCCGCCGATATGCTCAAGAGCGGCCGGTTCGCGATCATCTTCTTCGGTATGGGCGTGACCCAGTCACTCGGAAAGAACCACAACATCGATGCGGCCATCGCGGTCACCCGCGACCTAAACGAGTACACGAAAGCGGCCATCATGCCGATGCGCGGGCACTACAACGTCACCGGCTCCGGTCAGGTCTGGGGCTGGCTGTTCGGGTTCCCCTACGCAGTGGACCTCTCTCGCGGGTTTGCCCGCTATAACCCCGGCGAGACGACATCGAACGACCTGCTCCGCCGGGGCGAGGTGGACGCCGTCTTCGTGCTCGGAAGCGATCCCGGCGCACACTTCCCCTTCAGCTCGGTGAAGGAGATCTACAACCTGCCCTCGGTCGCCGTCGAACCGCACGAGACACCGACCACGGAGGTCTGCAAGGTCCACGTCCCGGTCGCCTTCGTGGGCGTCGAGGTGGGCGGATGCGCCTACCGTATGGACAACGTGCCGATTGAGACGAGAAAAGTCGTTGAGCCCCCAGAGGGTATGCTGACCGACGAAGAGTTCCTCGACCGCGTCCTTGCCCGCGTCAAGGAGATCAAGGGGGTATAAGCGATGGCAGAATATCTCATCAAGAACGGTTTCGTCTTCGACCCGGTGCTCGGGATCAAGGGCGATAAAGCCGACGTCGCCATCAAGGATGGCAAGATCGTCGAGACAAATGCGCTTCGCGCCCCAGAGGTCATCGATGCGGCGGGTAAGACCGTCATGGCCGGCGGCGTCGATATCCACGCCCACGTCGCCGGGCCGAAGGTGAACATCGGCCGAAACTTCCGGCCGGAGGACAAGCTCTTCACCTATAAGCCCGGACGCGGCATCGAGCGGATGCAGGGCGGGTTCTCGGTGCCGACGACGATCCGGACCGGCTACAACTACGCCCGCATGGGCTACACCACGGTGATGGAAGCGGCCATGCCGCCGCTCTACGCCCGGCACACCCACGAGGAGATGCGGGATACGCCGATCCTCGACCAGGGCGCCTACCCGGTCTTCGGGAACAACTGGTTCGTGCTCGAGTACCTGAAGAACCACGAGATCGAGAACACCGCCGCCTACATCGCCTGGCTGCTGCGGGCCACGAAGGGTTACGCGGTCAAGGTCGTCAACCCCGGCGGCACCGAAGCCTGGGGCTGGGGCTTGAACTGCGAGAACGTTCACGACCCGGTACCGTACTTCGACATCACGCCGGCCCAGATCGTGAAGGGCCTCATCGAGGCAAACGAGTACCTCGGTCTCCCGCATTCGATGCACGTTCATGCGAACAACCTCGGGAACCCGGGCAACTACACGACGACGCTCGACACGTTCAAGCTCTCCGAGGGTATCAAGCCGAACAGCAAGTTCGGCCGCGACCAGGTGATGCACCACACCCACGTCCAGTTCCACTCCTACGGCGGTGAGAACTGGGGCAATATGGAGTCCAAGGCAACGGAGATCATGGACTACGTGAACTCGCACGACAACATCACCATCGACATCGGTCAGGTGACGCTCGACGAGACCACGACCATGACCGCCGATGGGCCGTTTGAGCATCACCTCACGGAGTTGAACCACCTGAAGTGGGCAAACTCCGACGTCGAACTCGAGACCGCCGCGGGTGTCGTGCCTTACGTTTACAGCCCGGGGATCAAGGTCTGCGCCATCCAGTGGTGCATCGGCCTCGAACTCGGACTGCTCGCAAAGGACCCCATGCGGGTCTTCATCAGCACCGACCACCCGAACGCCGGCCCGTTCATCCGCTACCCGAGGGTCATCAAGTGGCTCATGAGCCAGGAGGCGCGCGAACAGCAGATCAACGCCTTCAAGCACAAGGATAAGGTCATAGAAGCGACGAACCTTGCCGGTATCGACCGCGAGCTCGACCTCTACGAGGTCGCGCAGATGACCCGTGCAGGGCCCGCAAAGGCGCTCGGCCTCGCGCACATGTACGGCGGGCTTGCGCCCGGCATGGAAGCGGATGTCGCGATCTACGCCTTCAACCCGAACGCGCCCTACGCGCCCGACGACATCGAGACGGCATTCTTAAACGCCGAGCATCTCTTCAAGACCGGCGTCCAGGTCATCCGCGACCACGAGATCGCTTCGAACGGCAACAAACGGACGCTCTGGGTGAACGCCAGGGTGAATGAGAAC
>MPOY01000141.1 GCA_001896715.1 Methanoculleus sp. EBM-46 | reverse complement strand
CGCCGTGGTGTGCGTGGAGCCCACCGCACATCCGGCCGCATCTGCGGGATCCCCGGGTATGGTGCACCGCATGGCGGTTTCATGCGAAAGGAGTGCGGAAGCGCGAAGGGGGGCGGTGCAGGAGTCTTCAGGATCGTGGGTTCCCCGTGCCCGGGCACGTTCTTTCTAAAAGATCGTGCCTGCGTTAACCTCATACTCTCGGGTAACCAAATGATCAGGCATATGGGCAACCTGAATATCGCCGTGCTGGGACCTCTCGGCTACGCCAAAGACCTCGGGAAGAAAGGCACGACATCCGACATCACCTTCTATAACCTGAAGAAGGGCGACGATACCGTCACCCTCATCGAACCGACCCGGTATCCCGAGAGGCTGGCTCCGCTCTTCTACGCCGCATCGATGGCGGATGCGGCTCTTGTCGTGATCGGTGAGATCACCCCGACGCTCGGGGAGTGGGTCCTGATGCTCGATGAGGCCCGCGTGGAACAGGGCTACATCATCCTCCAGAACTACCTCACCCCCCGGGACCTCGCGCCGCTCCTCCGCGGGACGGTGCTTGAGCGTTACGAGTTCGTGGATGCCGATCCGATCGTGCTCCGCGACCGCCTGCTCGCTTCCGCGCATGCCCGCCCGTCCGTCGCACCTGCACCCGGCGTCGTGGGAACGGTCCCCATCGATCATCACTTCAACGTCCGCGGCATCGGGACGGTCGTCCTCGGCGGCGTTACGCGGGGCGGCATCCGGAAGCACGACATCCTGAAGGTCTACCCCGGGGAGCAGGCGATCGCGGTGCGGTCCATCCAGAAGCATGACGACGACTTCGATTGGGCAACCGAAGGCGACCGCGTGGGGCTTGCGCTCAAGAACATCGAGTCCGACGATCTCGACCGCGGTTTTGTCCTCTCAAACGACCCCGAAATCCGGGCCCGGACGAACCTCGTGGCGCGGGCGGCCCTGGTCAAATACTGGCCGGCACCCCTTGCGGCAGGGACGGTGCTCCACGTCGGCCACTGGATGCAGTTCATACCGGCGCGGGTGGAGGCGGTGCAGGACGGCGGCGACCGGCGGCAACCGACGCTCACGCTTGCGCTCGAAAAGGATCTCGTCTACCTCCCCGGGGATACGGCGGTCCTCCACTACCTCGAGGGGGGGAAACTCAGGATTGTCGGACATATCGAACTTGCGTAAAGCGGGGATTTTGAGAACCCTAACGTTTTGGTAACCCCGGAATGAGGTGCCGATATCGCTTCTACCCGCTCGTCTCCCCTCTATCGGGCTGCGCGGGGCTGCAAAAAAAGGGTTGGGTTTAGACGAGTTTGAAGAGCGGGTGGGTATCGACCTTGGGCTCGATACCGAAATCGCGCGCCGCTTCCAGCACGACGATGTCGGTGTAGGCCTGTGCGGTGATCATCGCTTCGACGTTCTCGATCGGGCCGTACATGATAAGGTCGGCGCCGAGCGTGCTTGCAATCATGTTGCACCCGATATCGGGGGCAGACCATGCCGCCTGGCGCAGTCCGTCCGTACCGCCGAGGTAGTGGTGCGTGAGCTGCTTGACGAGGTTTTCTTTGCCCTCAAGGCCGGCCAGCTGCTGCGAGGGGACTTTCTTCGTTCCCTTCCACCGCTTCAGCCAGGTCCAGGAGACCGTCATGTTGTGGTATGCACCGCCGGTGGGGAGGCCGTGGATCGCCTTGCAGGCAAGAATCTCGCGGTACGCGCCGCCTGAGCCGAGCCCGAGCGGGGTTGCCGCGGTGTCGAGGATCGGGCGGGTGATGCCGCACTTCTCCGCGATCGCAAGCATACCGAGCTCCTGGCCCGCGACGCCGCCCTCGACCAGGACCTTCTCACGGCCGGAGACCGACGGGTCGGCGGGGTTGAAGGCGAGGACGATCGCGGCATTCACGTCGCTCTTGGCGAGAGCCTCGATGTTATCCGGTCCGATCGAACCGTTGATCGAGTTGTAGATCGCACGGTCCGCAACGCCTATCTCGGTGACGTACTTGCACGCGTGAGCAAGCGCCGCCGGAACGGAAGAGTCCATCAGGAACGCTGTCTTGTCGTCGATGCCACAGAACCAGTCGATGTAACTCTCGAAGGCCTCGCCGAACTCCCCGATGATCTGGATGAAGTGCGGAATGCCGGTGAGGTCCGAGAGCTCCTGGCAACGGTTCCAGAGCGCCTCCGCCGTGGGTTTGTCAATCTTTCCGGTGTGGTCATCCAGCACGATCTCGTGCTTGTTGTAGAAGATGGATGCACCGAGCACGGTCGGGTATTCTCCAGGCTGCCCGCCGATCATGGTACCGTTAAAGTCGTGTACCGTCTGCTCTTTTTCGAACTTGAACATATTCGTCAATCCTCCTTACAGGTACCCAACTAATTTGGGCAGTAACACCAACAACATCATGAATACAATCAAACCTGCAACCAGTCCATACAGGATGCCGATATCGCGCCCGATCTTCCTTCCGACGCGCTGGGCTATCTCTGCATCGACAAACTCGATCCTCTCTTCGATAGCGTTGAGCCGCTCCTCGATCTCAAGGAACTGGGGGTTTGCACCTGCAACGGCAACTTCCGCTGCACCGGCCGCCTCCTTGACCTCGACGACCATGGGTTCTGCGGGGAATGCACCGGGGTCCCTGGCCTTGAGTTCGTTGATCTTGGCCTTGATGGTACCCATGTCCTCGCTTTCCATGATGTTGACGATCTCGGTCTGTTCCTGGAAGCGCTTGATGGCTTCATCGGAGAGGTTCTCGATGAACGGGATGGCGCCCTCTGCTCCGACGATCTTACCGCCGGAGACACCGCCGGCATGCAGAGCAATGAAACTCTGGCCGGAGAGGTGGCCCTTCACTTCCGTACCGCAGCAGAGGATGAACCTGATGTTGGGG
>MPOY01000635.1 GCA_001896715.1 Methanoculleus sp. EBM-46 | reverse complement strand
GCCGTTCTTCCAGGGACTGATGGACTACGTCGAGGAGTACCGCTACTCCTGGCACACGCCGGGGCATATGGGGGGCGTCGCGTTCCTCAAGAGCGCCGCTGGCCGGATCTTCTACAGTTTCTTCGGTGAGAACGCCCTCCGTGCCGACCTCTCGGCATCGGTCCCGGAACTCGGTTCGCTTCTCGAGCACTCCGGCGTCGTCGGTGAGGCGGAACGGAAGGCAGCGGAGGTCTTCGGGGCCGACCGGACCTACTTCGTCACCGGCGGCACGTCGGCGGCGAACAAAATCGTCTCTCTCGCGACCGTCACCGGCGGCGACGTCGTCCTCGTCGACCGGAACTGCCACAAATCCGTCATGCACGCGATCATCATGACCGGCGCCGTCCCGGTCTACCTCATACCGGCCCGAAACGAGTACGGGATCATCGGACCTATCTACAGCCGTGAGTTTCGCCCCGACGTCATCAAGGAGAAGATCCGGAACTGCCCGCTCATAGAAGATCCGGCATCGCAGACGGTAAGGCTCGCCGCGATCACGAACTCCACGTACGATGGGATCTGCTACAGCGCAGAAAGGATCGAGGAGCAGCTGCGGGATATGGTCCCGTATCTCCTCTTCGACGAGGCGTGGTCCGGCTACGCGAGGTTCCATCCCCTCTACGCCGGGCGGTTCGGTATGCATCCGACAGACATTGTCGGCCCGACGGTCTTTGCCACCCAGTCGACCCATAAGGTCCTCGCCGCCTTCTCGCAGGGCTCGATGCTCCACGTCAGGCAGGGCAGAGGGCCCGTCGACCACCCGCGGTTCAACGAGGCGTTCATGATGTTCACCTCCACCTCCCCCCAGTACACCATCATCGCGTCGCTTGACGTCGCCACCAAGATGATGGCCGGGCACTCGGGGAAGTTCCTCATCGAGGAGGCGATCGAGGAGGCGATCGTCTTTCGGAAGAAGATGGTGACGGTGGCAGAAGAGATCCGGGCAAGCCCTCTCCCTGCAGAGAATTACTGGTGGTTCACCGTCTGGCAGCCCGACTGCATCATGGACCAGGAGGCGGAACAGGCACTTCCGGAGGCGGATGATGCGCTCCTCCGGAACCATGCCGGGTGCTGGCTCTTACACCCTTACGATGCATGGCATGGGTTTGACGGGATCGAGGAGGGGTACGCCATGCTCGACCCCATCAAGGTGACCATCCTCACCCCGGGTATCAGGCCGGGCGGGGGCATGGAGGACCGGGGGATACCGGCGGGCATCGTCACGAAGTACCTCCGCAAAAGCGGGATCGTCGTCGAGAAGACCGGATACTACTCGTTCCTGGTCCTCTTCACGCTCGGGATCACCAAGGGCAAGTCGGGGACGCTGCTTGCGGAGCTCTTCCGGTTCAAAGCTCTCTATGACCAGAACAGCCCGCTTGAAGAGGTCTTCCCCGATCTCGTGCGCCAGTATCCCACCCGGTACTCGGGCAGGGGGCTTGCCGACCTCTGCCAGGAAATGCACGGCTACTTGAGGGAGAAGTCGATCGCCGACCTCGTCCGGCGGGTCTACGCGATGTTGCCGGAACCGGTGATGACGCCGGCGGAGGCTTACCGCCGCCTGGTGCGCGGCGAGGTGACGGCGGTGCCCGTGAGCGAACTTGAGGGGAGGACGGTCGCGGCGATGGTCGTTCCCTACCCGCCGGGCATACCGGTCATCATGCCGGGGGAGCGGTGCGGTCCGGCCACGCGCGCAGTCGTCGATTACCTCGTCTCTCTTGAGGAGTTCGACAGCCTCTTTCCCGGGTTCGAGAGCGAGGTGCATGGGGCGGACGTCGTCGCGGGGGACGGCCGGCGAGTCTACTACATCTACTGCGTCACTCCGTGACGTAGGCGTTCACCCACGGACCTTGCCGCGGGCGAGCGAGGCGAAGATGCCCAGAGTGCAGAGGATGGTAAAGACGGTGAACGCCGCATGGAGGCTCGTCATGAACGGCTCCCGAAGATCCGGCCCGATCTGCGTTGATCCTATGAGGAGGGCGAAGATGACGGTGACGAACCCGAGCGAGAACATCATCCCGGTCGTCCGCATGGTGGCGAGCATCCCCGATGCGACGCCGTAGAGGGACCGGTCGACCGAGCTCATGATGGCGTTGGTGTTCGGGGAGGAGAAGAGGGCGAACCCGAACCCGAGGAGGACGAGGCTTGCGAGGATCTGCTCTATCGGGGTTGCCGGGGTCAGGAACGTGAGGAGGGCAAGGCCGACGGCGGTAAGTGCCATTCCCGCGGAAGCGATGTACTGCGGTTCGACCCGGTCGGAGAGCCGCCCGGC
>MPOY01000159.1 GCA_001896715.1 Methanoculleus sp. EBM-46 | reverse complement strand
TTTCTCTCCTGTGATGTGCTTTTCTATTTTGTACAGCTCTAGACGGATAAGATAGCGATACGAGACGTTTCTCTTCAGCCCAGGGTGTTTGATCGTTGTTTTCAGCTTCTCGTCGTATTCCTTCACGAACGTCTCCTTACCGGCATCGTTCATATAGATTCCTTCAAGGTGCTTCGCAAAGTGTTTGGCTTGAATCTGCTTCTTGTTTATCAGGGAGAATATCAAACGGTCTACGAGAATCGGCTTGAAGACCTCGGCGACATCTAGATTCAGGGAGAAGCTACGAAAATTCGTTGTGTGAAGGTATCCAATTCTCGGATCGAGATGTGTGCGGTAGATTTCGCCAAGAACTGTAGTATAGAGCATTGTGTTTCCAAAGCTTATTAGGGCGTTGAGTCTATTCAGGGGTGGCTGTCTAGTCCTTGAAACGAACTCGAAGCTTGAGTTGTCTATTATTGCATCAAAGCATTTGTAATAGAGATCTCTGAAATTGCCTTCTATTGCCATCGATTCATCGATGCTTGCAGTCTCTGCCAGTCGGTCTTTTAGCGAATTCAGGTTTTCGATCGCCTTTTCCAGATCTTTTCCCCGTCGGTTGTAGTACGATAGGACATTAAGCATGTTGGTCATCGAAGCACCGACGAATATCTTTGCAAGACCAAGGCGTTTCTCCGGGTTATTGTAGAAATTGGCTTGCTGAAGTATCAGGAAGCCGGAATTGAGGTGTTCCCTTGGATAGTATGTCCCCGAATAGTAGTCGTATCGGTTGAAGAAGTGGAGGGGGATTTGTTTTTGTGTAAGGAACTCGAGAACCCTTTTATTCAGGTCGAGTTCTCCGAAAGCACATATGGAATCCGTCTGCTCGACTGGAAGGTGAACCTTCTTTCCATCTTCTTTCTCGAAGACAAGAGTGTTGTTCATCCTCAAGAGTTTTCCCGAAGTGAAGAGGTACAGCATTCGCTTCATCGTATTAATCGGCGGAGACCCCTGCTTTAGCTGTGGGGAGGAAGCCGCCTGCCTCCTTTCACATAGTGGTAAGGAGCTGGATTTCTCCAGCTCCGTGTAGGCTAACATATAGCCTACCTCCTTACGGAGTAATCTTCCCATCGCCAATGTTATCCGACAGTTTCTCGTTAGCAGTACTGTCCCTACCCATCAGGACTGTTTAACCACCAACCGCAGAGCGTAAGACTTGGGAACGCATCCTACGGTGCCTATACATTTGTCGGTAACGTAGTGTCCGAAACACTTAGGCTAGTCAAATAGAGCTTTTACAAGCTCCCGGCTTTAGCCGTGGGGTATTTGACGTCATCACACCCAACAATAAGTGTAGTATGCGCAGTTCTGGCACTTGTTTTGCGGTCTTTCGAGAGGCGGTATTGGCCCCTCAACAAGATCCTGAATCT
>MPOY01000427.1 GCA_001896715.1 Methanoculleus sp. EBM-46 | reverse complement strand
GTTTGCGGCCGATATCTACATAGGCGTCATCTACTACCAGAAGCTCTACCACATGGTCTCAAGCAAGATGCACGCGCGGTCGCGCGGCCCCGTGCAGGTCCTCACCCGGCAGCCGACCGAAGGGCGTGCGCGCGAGGGCGGTCTCCGGTTCGGTGAGATGGAGCGGGACGTGATGATCGGCCACGGTGCGGCCATGGCCTTAAAAGAGCGGCTGCTCGACGAATCGGACAAGGTGACCCAGTGGGTCTGCGCGAAGTGCGGCATGGTGGCGATGCTTGACCGGAAGCGAAAGGTGACGCGCTGTCTTGCCTGTGGCGGCGAGACCGATATCTACCCCGTCGAGATGAGCTACGCCTTCAAACTCCTCCTCGATGAGATGAAGAGCATGGGCATCGCTCCCCGCCTGCGACTCGACGATATGGTGTAAGAGGGGGCGCAATCAGATTATGACCAGTCCAAAACGTGTTGGAAGGATCGAGTTCGGGCTCTTCTCCCCGAAGGAGATCCGTAAGATGAGTGTCAGGAAGATCATCTGGGCGGATACCTACGACGACGACGGGTTCCCCTACCCGCAGGGCTTGATGGACTTAAACCTCGGGGTCATCGACCCCGGTCTTCGGTGCAAGACCTGCGACCAGAAGGCTGCCGATTGTCCGGGCCACTTCGGACACATCGAGCTTGCAAAACCCGTCATCCATGTCGGCTACACCCGGCTAATCCGAAAGCTCCTCAGAGTGACCTGCCGGTCCTGCTCGCGGCTGCTGATGACGGCCGAAGAGGTCGAAAAGGTCGTCGGGCCCGAGGACAGCGAGATTGCCGGCGATATCGTCTCCGAGAAGGATATCAAGAAAGAGCGGGTCTGCCCCCACTGCGACGAGCAGCAGCTCAAGATCAACTTCGAGAAGCCCACCACCTTCTCTGAGGTCTTCGTGGAGGAAGGGAGGAAGATCGAGCACAAGCTGACCCCGGCCGACATCCGTGCGCGCCTGGAGAAGATCCCGGACGACGACCTGCGGGTGATGGGGATCAATCCCGACGTCGCGCGGCCGGAGTGGACGATCCTCACCGTCCTCCCGGTCCCGCCGGTCACGATGCGCCCCTCGATCATCCTTGAGAACGGGCAGCGATCCGAGGACGACCTGACCCACAAACTCGTGGATATCATCCGGATCAACCAGCGGTTCAAGGAGAACCAGGATGCCGGCGCACCCCAGCTGATCATCGAGGACCTCTGGGAGCTCCTGCAGTACCACGTCACCACCTACCTCGACAACGAGGTGGCGGGGTGCCCGCCCGCCCGCCACCGGAGCGGCCGTCCCTTAAAGACTCTCTCGCAGCGACTCAAGGGGAAGGAAGGGCGGTTCCGCGGCTCGCTCTCGGGAAAACGTGTGAACTTCTCCGCCCGTACGGTGATCTCCCCCGATCCGAACCTCTCCATCACCGAGGTCGGTATACCGCTTGCCATCGCAAACGAGATGACCGTCCCCGTGCGGGTGACGCCGTTCAACATCGATGAGATGCGGCAGTACGTCTTGAACGGCCCCGAACGCCCCACCATCCGGTCGCCCTGCGGCGCAAATTACGCGATCCGGCCCGACAATCGGCGGATGCGCCTCTCCGACGCGAATCTCGAGACGGTCAAGGAGATGCTTGAGGTGGGCTGGATCGTGGAACGTCAGCTAAAGGATGGGGATATCGTTCTCTTCAACCGGCAGCCCTCGCTGCACCGGATGAGCATCATGGCCCACCGGATCGTCGTGATGGATGGAAAGACCTTCCGGCTGAATCCGGCCGTCTGCCCGCCCTACAACGCCGACTTTGACGGCGACGAGATGAACCTGCATATCCCGCAGACCGAGGAGGCGCGGGCCGAGGCCGAGATCCTGATATCGGTGCAGGCAAACATTCTCTCGCCGAGAACCGGCGGTCCGATCATCGGCGGCATCCACGACCACATATCGGGCATATTCCTCCTGACCCACCGGGTCCGACATTTCGGAAAGGAGGATGCCCTCTACCTCACCCAACACCTGCCCCTCGAGGATCTGGGCCTGCCTGAACCTGACCGGCACGACGATGCCGGGCACCCGCTCTGGACCAACAAGCAGATCTTCTCTCTGATCCTCCCCAACGACCTGAACATGATCTTCCGGGCCTCGTCGTGCCAGAACTGCGAGACCTGCCGGCGAGAGATGTGCGAAAACGACGCGTTCGTCCGGATCGCCGCCGGGAATCTGGTCTCCGGGACCATCGACAAGAAGGCGATCGGCGCGTTCGACGGCCAGATCCTGCACCGGATCATACGGCAGCACGGCATGAAGCGGGCCGCCCGGTTCATCGACGACGTGACCAAACTCTCTATCCGGGGCATCATGCTCGAAGGGTTCTCGTTCGGTATCGACGACGAAGACCTGACCCGGACCGAGTACGGCCAGATCGACGAGGCCCTGAAGGGCGCCGTCGGCGACGTCGACCGCCGGATCAAGATCTTCAAGGAAGGGCAGCTCGAACCGATGCCGGGCCGGACGCTTGAGGAGACGCTTGAGATGCAGATCATGCAGGTGCTCGGCAAGGCCCGTGACCG
>MPOY01000436.1 GCA_001896715.1 Methanoculleus sp. EBM-46 | reverse complement strand
TTCCGGGATTGTTGACTGTTCAGGATCGAACAATCACCAGCGGTCCGTACCGTTTCATCAGACAGCCACTTTATGTAGGATACACTTTCTTTCTGTTGGGTATTGTAATGCTATCGGGGGAGTTTCTTTTTCTTATGCTCTGGGCAGCTATCAGCTGCTGTCTTCTTTTATACACGGTTTTCAGGGAAAGAAAGCTGGCCGAAAGAGACGAACGATACGCCTTTTACATAGAAACCGTGCCGTTGCTCCTGCCAAGACGCGGTAAATATATACCTTTCGACTTCACCAGGTGTGTTCCGTGGCTCTTCATCGCAACTTCTCTCGTGGTGAAATTCCTGATACTGATTCTGCTTCCCTCGAAAGTGAAGAATGCACGGGTACTGAGAGAGAGAAAACCCTTCATAATAGCACTTGCGCACCAGACCCACTACGACGGCCCCCTGATATTTTACTCGACCTGGAGGTATTTCAGATTCGTCGGCACGGCGATCTATGTTGACAGGATGAGACTTTTGAGAAACTTTGGAACGATTCCCGTGAAACGCTACACAATAGATACCACGGCGATAAGACAGATGCTGTCAACAATAAAGGAAGGAATTCCCCTGGGGATAGCGCCCGAGGCGGCTCGTTCCTGGGACGGCAAGTTCTTGAGTGTAAAAAAAGAGATATGGAAACTCTTCAAGATGCTGAAAACCCCCATCGTACCTGTCAAATTCTACGGAATACAGAGACTATGGCCCCGGTGGGCCGGTATCTTCTCTCCCGGTTTCTCCACAGTGGAGTTCGGTGATCCCATACAGCCTGACGATCCCGAAATGGAACGCAAAATAAGCGACTTTCTTTCAAAAGAGGACCCCACTTTCGAAAAACCTTACAGAAGTTACAGGCATATCGAAAGACTAATCTGGAGATGCCCTTCGTGCGGCAAGATCGGTTCGATCAAGGGTTTTCACAGTGGTTTCTCCTGCGGCTCCTGCGGAAAGAGCTGGAACAGGCCGTCGGTCAACAAGGTAATAGAACTTCACGAAAAAATCAAGCCTGGAAATATGGGCCTCTCCTTTCCCGTGAGAGACAGGGTCTTTTTCAGGGGTGAGGAAGTAGAGGGATTGATAATGGAAGATTTGGCGATGATAGGAAGTTTTTCACTTCGGTACAGCGACATAAAGAATTCCAGCATCGAGAAAAGCGTTGAACCCGTCTTTGGAACGGCCGACGAAATGGTGATCTTCAAATCCAATAGTAG
>MPOY01000405.1 GCA_001896715.1 Methanoculleus sp. EBM-46 | reverse complement strand
TAGCTTCCCCAGCGGTGATACAGCACGTCTATTACTTCCGGTACGAAGGGGTATGAGTCCAGGAAGCGAGTCCTGTAATCGCTCTTTTCTGTGCCGGCAGGCAGTATCGACTGGTTTGAGTAGTAATCCACCAGATTGGAGACGATCTCTTCCGCAGCTCTTTCATCTATAGTCGAGAACAGTCTTTTTCGGATTATTTTTGTCACTTCGCTGTCCTTCACGGGTGCATAGACCTTCTCTTTTCTGCCCAGCGTCTTTTTCAGCTTTGACAGCAGTCTCTCGGCTGCCTCGGAGGACTGTTCTATGAGGCTTGACTGAAGCGTTACCAGCGCGCACACACCGGAAACGGATGAAGCCTCCTCCGATAGTTCCTGCATGAAGGCCAGAGTCTGTTCCGCAAGAGTAGTGTCCTCAACTTTCACGCCGGAGGCCTTTGTCATGTATTCCATCAGTTCATCCATGAGGATAAGAACCGGGGCGTTTGCAGTCAGGACTTTGTTCAAAGCCTCTCTTCCCGGAGAAGTCCTGCCTGTAAGATACCTGATCTCTCCGGTCAGCTGGCGCTCTATCTCTCCCCAGAGAGTCTTGTCTCCGTCCAGGACTGTGCCTACAAGAACGACTCTCTTCGCGTTCCATTCCCCCGCCTTATGATATAGCGCAATCATGGAGTGGGTCTTACCGCCGCCGAACGGTGTCTGGACCTGAAGAACGGAGTCCCCTCCTCGCCCCTCCAGTCTTTTCTGAACGGTTTCCAGCAGCTCCTTCAGACCGTCCGTCTGATAAGTCTTTCTGAAGAACACATCCGGATTCGAGTATTCCTGTGGGCCCGAACCCCTGCTCGCACTCCAGAGATCCGCTGCGAAGACGCTCATCTCCAAAGCGCCGCTTTTTATATCTTCGTGAGGAATAGCAACCGTGTGAAAGGGCTTCATCAGAATAACCTCCCTTGCTGTTCGCTATCTTTCTCGTGCTTCTTTATTGAATCCTCTCTTATTCGCTCTCTGCCCGCCAGGAATCCATCCAGCAGCTTCTTCTCCTTGTTTTCGTTTGGAAGCGTCTCGCTTATTGCCTGTGCAACTCTGTAAAAGGCGTCGTTCTTTCCAAAACCAGAATCGGAAAGCAGCTGCAGCAGTTCATCGCGTTTGCTCGATTCCCACAGGAGCAGCGTCTTGTGCAGCACGTCTATGAGCTCGTGGGTATCTTCTAGTTCCTTCAGCTTTCGATCCTGCGGACCCAAAAGACGGACGAATTCCTTCTCTTTTCGTATGAAACCCTTGCCGTTCCATTCAAGTGACAGGTCCAATCCGCAGCTCTGGGCGAGTTTTCGGGCTTCGTCGAATGGCACTTTTACATCGCCATAATTCCACCGCCAAAGAACGTACAAGCGCGTCTTGTCTGAGATTTCGGAAGCGAACCCGTTATGAAGGATCTGACGAATCGCGTAATCGGTGGCGATAGTCCTAACGTCTTCAAGAAGACGATCGGCGCGTATGATGTTGCCCTGCAGGTCCATTACTTTCTCATATTTTCCGAAGATTTCGATTGCCGAGCCTATGGCCGCTATGAAGAAGTCTCCGCCGCCGATTCCTTCAGCCCAGAGTCGATCCAACTTCCTGTCAAGGTGCTTCTTCAATTCTTCGCGGACTTCGTTATAGAAGGCTATGCCGCTTCTCTCTACTTTTCTGGCCACGATATAGATCGAAGACGCTAGAGCGGCTGACTCCTGTGAACGTAACCGGGCCTGCATTTCAGTGTTCACGGGCCACGCGGCGGTCATAACAAGCCCGGAATCCAGCAATGAGTTAATGAGCGTTTCCCAGCCTTCTGTGGTCTTGTGGGCATAGACTATTACCGCAAGTCCATCCTTTTTAAGAACCCTCTGTATTTCCTTGAAAGCCTGTGAAAGCATCTCTTCGAACTGTCTCTTGCCCGCTTCCGCACCTCCTGCGCCAGTAGAATAGGCTACAATCTCGCCCTTCTTCGGGGTTAGAGATGTGGAGAACAAATCAGGATAAAGATCCCCTATACTTCTTTTGAGCCATACGTAGAAGAAATCGGAGAGATACGAGTACGGGACATTATCGTAATAAGGCGGGTCGGTTATTACTGCATCGAATTGATTGTCCTCATAAGGAGTACCGGTCGCGGAGAATTGGAATGAGGAAGCTGACTTCCCATTCATCAAGTTAGATGTCTCAGAAATTACCTTCAAATAGTATTGCCAACCTGAATCCCAACTTCCCGTAGATCCTCCAAAAATATTTGTCTCAGGAAAATCCCACATCATCGGTAATGCTTGACGAGAATACAAATGCTTTATAGCTTCTGATGTGTTATCCCATCTTGCAATAGTATTAGAGAACGCACATGTCATATCAGTGCTTAAAGCCAAATAGGTAACTATCGCTTTCGCATAATCTCTTTCCACACCCTCAGCAATCATCTTTCTATAAGCCTCTTTAACCTTGTCGGTAAATGTTATAAGAGAGAGCTTCTGCCGAAAGTTGAAGAGACTGCCCCATGTTGTCATACCGTACACCCAGACATTTATCACACCAAAAGAAACCGGGACTCTTACGAGTGGTTCATCCGGGACAGGATCAATACCCCACAGGTCATGAAGCTTCTGCCTCTTCTCTTCCATGTATTCTGCCGCTTTGTGAAAGACTTCCATATCTTCCTCAGTCGCAACTCTGTAACGCTTACCCGTCTCACCCGGCTTTGTCAGTATAACGGCGACCATTCTCTCTCCTGCCCTGCCCTCCTGAAAGAGCCTGCGAGTTGTAGTTGCTTCAACCGCTGAACCGCATACAGGACAGACCGCGACTGCACGGGAAACTGTTCCCTTTTCGGGATCGAAATCATCCGGCATCTTTTCATAACCGGTTCCGACTACTCTGAACTCGACCTTTCCATCTTTGGCGTAAGGGTATAACGCGATCTTTCGTCTGCTTTTGTTAGCAAGCCACCAGTTAGTCGTGAGGGGGATATGCGCTTTGCACGAGGGGTTCTGACACGGGACTGTCCGCATCCAGTAGTATCCGACAGGAACAGAACCGTCCGGATCGTTCGGATAGAATCTTCCTATATCCTTTTTCGCTTCTTCCAGGACCCAGTCTGCCCACTTTTTCACGTCTTGAAGTAACGGGTTAACTTCACTCTTGTCCAGCATAGCGTTGCCGGTATCCCTCTTTACCGGCTTGCCGTATTTCTGCGGATACTCTAGAGTCGCCTTCTGTATGAGCACGGCGACGGGGTTGAGATCGCCCGTGTACGTCTCACAACCTAGACGGAGCGCTTCCAGTGGAATCGATCCTCCACCGCCGAAGGGGTCGAGAACCTTTGGCGGCTGACCGTTGTTGGCTTTCAGTATGTCTTTTCTGGCCTTATCCAGCAGCTCTCTGTTATTTGAGTTCTCCCATTTCGACAGTTCAATTATGAAATTCCGCCTGGCGTTCAGCTCATCCACGTCTTTCGGTTCGGGAACGAGAGCGGCGTATGTTGTAGCGCGTGAAGAAGCCAGAGGCTTTCTGGACCACCAAATATGAAGCGTGGATATGTTGCCATGACGGATATTCTTTTCTCTTGCCGCTTCAGTGCCAACTTCCTTCACAGGAAAACTCTCTTCTATGAACCTTCTCTCGCTCAACTGGTTCGCCCCCTCTATCGACTACAAATTGTCTATCGGGTAGTCCTTTATCTGGTTCGGAGACACCAAGTACCTAACCGACTCTATTCGTTCCTTCGGCGTAAGGTTGTTCGCAGGGTCCTGTATTATGTAAAGCTCCGGCTCTTTCGCCGCGTTCAAAACGACGTACAGGAAGTAGTCGGAACCGAACCTCTTCGCCTTGAGCCATTCGTTCTGGGTCAGTTCGACAGGTCCCGTGGTTGCCCTCGCCTTGACTTCAATGTATCTGAACGTTCCATCCATCAACTTTGAACGTATATCGAAGCCGAGGTTCTCCGCGCTCACGTCCTGCGGCTCTCTGTCGTGCTGCCTTTCGTAATCCATGGATATGTCCATTCCGATCTTTTCTATTTCAGGGTCGCTCACCATGAATGGATCGGAAGGCTTTTCGGGGAAGACCCGTATCACTCCTGCAAACTGGGGCATCGACATCGTGAGGCTTCTCTCGCTTTCGATCTGCCGGATGAGATTCTTCAGCTGCTGTTCGTAACGCTGTTTCCTTTCCTGCTTGTTTCTCATGGCAAGATCGACGTCTTCACCCCTGTCTTTGCGTGCCTG
>MPOY01000026.1 GCA_001896715.1 Methanoculleus sp. EBM-46 | reverse complement strand
TCGTTCTCGGTGGAAGAACTGCAGCGGCTCTCGGGGCTTGAGGATAAAGACGAGTTCATCGACGCTTTAAAAAAGCAGGTGAGATCGGTCCCGCTCCTGAACACGCTCGAGACCATCCGGGGCAAGACCGCCCTGCATGCGATCGAGGTTGCGCTGACCCGGGTCCAGCTCGATCAGATGGTGCGGATATCGAAGCGGTATCCGTTCTCGGTCCTGCCCGTCATCGTCTACCTGGAGGAGAAGAAGTATGAGGTCGCGAACCTTCGCGCCCTCGCCCGGGGCAAGGAGGCCGGCCTCCCCGGCGAGCGATTACAGGGCTACCTGGTGATGTAAGCATGGAGATCGCAGTTGTCGGGAGCGGTGAATTCATACTCGGTTTTCGGCTCGCGGGCGTCAGGAGGACCTACGCGGCCGAGACCGACGAGCGGCTGGTCGAGCATATCAACCGGGTACTGGAGGATAAAGACGTCGGCATCCTTGTGCTGAAAGGCAGTGACATGGAGCGGGTCCCCCTGCGGCTCCGCACCGTCCTCGAGAACTCCGTTAAGCCGACGGTGATCGCCATCGGCGGAGAGGAGGGCGGCCTGTCGATGAGAGAGAGAATCAAGAGATCGGTGGGTGTTGATCTGTGGAAGTAATGAAGAAAAGCAAGGAGAACGGGGCTCAGGGAGCCCTGAAACGAATCTCAGGGCCGGTCGTCACTGCCGTTGGTATCGACGCACACATGTACGACGTGGTGAAGGTCGGCAACGAGGAACTGATGGGGGAGGTCATCAAGATCCAGGGTGAGAACGTCATCATCCAGGTCTACGAGGACACCGCCGGCATCAGGCCCGGCGAACCGGTGACGAACACCGGCCTCTCGCTCGCCGTGGAGCTCGGGCCCGGCCTGCTGACCAGTATCTACGATGGGATCCAGCGGCCGCTCGAGGTGCTCGTGGACAAAATGGGCAACTTCATCGAGCGCGGCGTCTCGGCCCCCGGCCTCTCGCACGAGAAGAAGTGGGAGTTCGTGCCCACGGTAAAGGCGGGTGATGTCGTCAAGGCCGGCGACATACTCGGTACAGTCCAGGAGACGAACATCGTCCACAAGGTCATGGTCCCGCCGAACGCAAAAGGCGGCAAGGTCAAGAAGATCACGGCCGGCAGTTTCACGGTGGACGAAACGGTCTGCACCCTTGAGGACGGCACCGCTATCACGATGCTCCAGCGCTGGCCGGTCCGGGTGCCCCGGCCCGTGAAGCAGAAGCTGAACCCGGACATCCCGCTGATCACCGGTCAGCGGATCCTGGACGGTCTCTTTCCCATTGCAAAGGGCGGAACGGCGGCCATCCCCGGACCGTTCGGGAGCGGCAAGACGGTCACCCAGCAGCAGCTTGCAAAGTGGTCCGACGCCGAGATCGTCGTCTACATCGGCTGCGGTGAGCGCGGCAACGAGATGACCGAGGTTCTGACCGAGTTTCCGGAACTGGAGGACCCAAAGACAGGCAAACCGCTGATGGAGCGGACGGTCCTGATCGCAAACACATCCAACATGCCGGTCGCGGCCCGTGAAGCATCCGTCTACACGGGGATCACGATCGCCGAGTACTTCCGCGACATGGGCTACGACGTCTCTCTTATGGCCGACTCCACGTCGCGGTGGGCTGAAGCCATGCGCGAGATCTCGAGCCGCCTTGAGGAGATGCCCGGCGAAGAGGGGTACCCCGCATACCTTGCGGCGCGCCTCTCGGAGTTCTACGAGCGTGCCGGCCGCGTCATCAACTTAAACGGCGCGGGCGGTTCGGTCTCGGTCATCGGCGCGGTCTCTCCGCCCGGCGGCGACTTCTCCGAGCCCGTCACCCAGAACACTCTCCGTATCGTCAAGGTCTTCTGGGCACTGGACGCAAAGCTCTCCCAGCGCCGGCACTTCCCGGCCATCAACTGGCTGAACTCCTACTCGCTCTACCTCGACGCGCTCACCGGGTGGTACGACAGCGAGGTCTCGCCCGAGTGGAACCCGCTCCGGGCGTGGGCGATGGGTGTCCTCCAGAAAGAGGCCGAGCTCCAGGAGATCGTCCAGCTGGTCGGTTCCGACGCCCTCCCCGATGAGGAGCAGGTCACCATCGAGGTGGCGCGGATGATCCGCGAGATCTTCCTGCAACAGAACGCCTACGATGCGGTGGATACGTTCTGCCCGATGTCCAAGCAGTACGATATGATGAAGGCGATCAAGTTCTACGCCGATCTCGCGCGCACCGCCCAGGCAGGCGGAGCAACCCCGCAGCAGGTCATCGGCGTGAAGAGCAAGAACGAGCTTGTTCAGATCAAGTTCATCAAGGACTACGAGCCGGCGCTTGCACAGATCCGGAAGGATATGGAAGCTGAATTCGATGCAGTAAGGGCGGCGTGATCATGAAGGAGTATAGAACGGTTGCACAGATTGCAGGCCCCCTGGTCTTCGTCGAGAAGACGGAGCCGGTGGGATACAGCGAGCTCGTCAACATCGTGACCGCCGACGGCACGGTCAAGCGCGGCCAGGTGCTGGACACGAGCGACGAAGTCGTTGTCGTCCAGGTCTTCGAGACCACCGCAGGTATCGGCAGGGATTCGGGCATCCGCTTCACCGGCGAGACGATCAAGATGCCGGTCGGGAAGGATATGCTCGGGCGTATCCTCTCCGGCGGCGGCAAGCCGATCGACGGCGGCCCGGAGATCGTGCCCGAAAAGAGGCTTGAGATCACCGGCGCGGCCATCAACCCCTACGCCCGTGCGTCTCCCGCGGACTTCATCCAGACGGGTATATCGACGATCGACGGGACGAACACCCTTGTCCGGGGTCAGAAACTCCCGATCTTCTCGGGGTCGGGTCTCCCCCACAACGACGTGGCTCTCCAGATCGCCCGTCAGGCCAAGGTGCCCGGGTCGAAGGAAGAGTTCGCCGTAGTCTTTGCGGCGATGGGCATCACCCGGGAAGAGGCCAACTACTTTATGGCCGACTTCGAGAAGACCGGCGCCCTCGAACGGGCGGTCGTCTTCTTGAACCTCGCGGATGACCCGGCAGTCGAGCGGATCATCACGCCGCGTCTTGCCCTCACCACGGCAGAGTATCTGGCGTTCGACCTCGGCTACCACGTGCTCGTCATCCTGACGGATATGACCAACTACTGCGAGGCGCTCCGCCAGATCGGCGCGGCACGTGAGGAAGTGCCCGGACGACGCGGCTACCCGGGTTACATGTACACGGACCTCGCGAGCATCTACGAGCGTGCCGGCATCATCAAAGGCGTCAAGGGCTCGGTGACCCAGATCCCGATCCTGACGATGCCGGGCGACGATATCACCCACCCGATCCCGGACCTCACCGGTTACATCACCGAAGGCCAGATCGTGGTCAACCGTGATCTGCACCGGAAGGGCATCTACCCGCCGATCAACGTGCTGCCGTCGCTCTCCCGCCTGATGAACCTCGGTATCGGGAAAGGGCACACCCGCGAGGATCACAAGAAGGTCTCCGACCAGCTCTATGCGGCGTATGCCGAGGGCAACGACCTCCGGGGGCTTGTCGCCATCGTCGGCAAGGATGCGCTCTCTGAGCGCGACCGGATGTTCCTTGAGTTCGCCGACCTCTTCGAGGACCGGTTCGTCAGGCAGGGCCTCTACGAGGACCGGTCGATCGTCGAGACGCTCGATCTCGGCTGGGATCTCCTCGCGACACTGCCCGAGGAGCAGCTGGTGCGTATCGACCGCGAACTGATCCAGAAGTATCACCCGAAGTACCGCAAGAAGGCCCAGGGGTAAGCATCCATGGCGCTGCGAGACATCAAGCCGACCCGCTCGGAACTGATCAACATCAAGCGACGGATCAAGCTCTCGGAGCGCGGCTACAACATCTTAAAGATGAAGCGCGATGGGCTGATCCTGGAGTTCTTCAAGGTGCTGCAACAGGCCAAAGACAGCCGCGGCGCACTGACGGAGCGGTATACGCACGCTATGGAGATGATCGCCCTTGCAGAGACTGTGGAAGGGGCGATCGGGGTGAAGGCCGCCGCATTCTCGGCATCCGACATCCCCGCCATAACCCTCGCAAGCAAGAACATCATGGGCGTCGTCGTCCCGGAGATCGAGGCGTCTTCCGTCAGGAAGGGCATCCTTGACCGCGGCTACGGCATGCTCGGCACATCCGCCGTCATTGACGAGACCGCGGAGGCGTTTGAGGACCTGCTCGAGGCGGTCATCGAGGCGGCCGAGATCGAGACGACCATGAAGCGGCTGCTCGATGAGATCGAGAGCACCAAGCGGCGCGTGAACGCGCTCGAGTTCAAGGTGATCCCTGAGCTCACCGAGGCGCGCGACTTCATCAAGATGCGGCTCGATGAGATGGAGCGTGAGGAGCTCTTCCGCCTGAAAAAGATTAAGGCACGGAGCGCCTGAGTAGGGTACAGGTGATACCCGGTGGATATCGGTACGCTTGCTGATGCAGGGAAACTGAAGGGGACGGTGTTGCTGCGGGTGGATCTCAACTCCCCCATCGACCCCTCGTCTAACCAGATATTAGACGACAAGAGGTTTCGGGAGCACCTGCCGACGGTGCAGGCACTCGAGGATGCGCGGCTTGTCATCCTCACACACCAGAGCAGGCCCGGCAAGAAGGATTACACGACGCTTGAAGCGCACGCGGCGAAGTTCGAGCGGCTGCTCGGCCGCCCGGTGACCTACGTGGACGATGTATTCGGGCGGTGCGCCCGCGATGCTATCCGGGGCGCGAAGCGTGGGGATGTCCTGATGCTCGAGAACCTCCGGTTTGCCGCCGAGGAGAACCTGACCCTGAAACCGGAAGAGGCCAAAAAGACCATCCTCGTACGGAGGCTCGCCGCGATGGCCGACTTCTACGTCAACGATGCGTTCGGCACGTCGCACCGCTCGCAGCCCTCGATCGTGGGGCTGCCGCTTCTGCTTCCGTCGGTGGCCGGCCTCCTGATGGAGAAAGAGGTTGCAAACCTCTCCCGGGTCTTTACCGGCGCCCCGCGCCCCGTCACCTTCGTCCTTGGGGGGACGAAGGTGGACGACTCGATCGCGGTCGCAGAGAATGTCCTTCTGCGCGGGACGGCCGACCGCGTCATCGTGGTCGGCGTGGTCGGAAACGTCTTTTTGCTCGCGGCCGGCTACGATATCGGCCGGCCTTCGGCCCGCCTGATCGACGACCTCGGCTACCGCGGCGAGATCGAGCGCGCCCGAGATCTCCTTAAGACCTACCGGGACCGGATCCTGATGCCTCATTCGGTTGCGGTCCGCGAGGACGGCGGGCGGGCGGAGTGCCCGGTCGATGCCGTCCCGGAGGATGCCCAGGTGCTCGACATCGGGAGCGAGTCGATCGACCGCCTCACAGAGGCGGTATCGGCGTCGGGGACGGTCGTGGTGAACGGCCCTGCAGGGCTCTTTGAGGAAGAGCAGTTCGCCGTCGGCACGTTCGATCTCCTGAGGGCGGCCTCGACCGTCAAGTTCTCGGTGGTGGGCGGCGGGCATTCCGGCGCGGCCATCGAGCGGCTCGGCATCGAAGACCGGTTCACTCACATATCCACCGGCGGCGGGGCGGCGATCGAGTTCCTGACCGGGAAGAAGATGCCCGCCCTTGAGGCGCTGGAGATGTCGAAGAAGATCTTCGGGTGAAGGAGGGCGCGGTCCGTGCCCGGCACCGTGGAACGGGCGGCAGGTGACCCCCGCCGTCACACTCCGTTATGTGTCACCCGTGGCTCCCCGGTTCTGGTTCCCGAAAAAATGAGGTGGGGAGCCCACACCCGAACACTTCGTGAGCCCGGTGAGATCTCGCTTGTAGCCGATGAATACTGGTGCAGGGGCGCGTCGTGTTGTGCCCGGAGCGTCCCTCGTTGTTATCCCTGTATTGCTGATAGGTGTGTGGTGTTTGTGGTCGTTGCTGATGGAAATTGAAATGACTGACGGTCGCTGGGTGTGGTCGTACCCCGATCCAATGTCTCTATTATTGGCTATATAATATTTTCCTATAATTATATTGTGGATATATGACGACAAATTGCAAAAATGATGTCTTAAACCGTTCTTTTAATCATAAAAATTGTTTAAATAATCTTTTTCTGTAACCATATTCTTTATATGTTATCTTTGGGATTGGTGCAACGCTGCCCGGGGTATCCCCCGGCCCGCGCTGCCGCCGGATCACTCGCGGAGGAGGGCGACCCGGGAACCGACAGGGATACCGATATCCGCGCCGATCGGGCCGCACTTCACCGACATAAGGTAAGCCACCGGCGGGAGATCGCCCTCGTCGGAGAGCGACTCGTAGTTTGCCATGCCCTTCGCGATGACAAGCGTAGCGCGGTCGAGCGCGTCGGCGAGGATGGGTGGAAGAAGATCCCGGTTGAGACCGAGCTCGGCTATCCCATCCGTGGTGGTGGTGAGGATATCCACCCGGCGGTCGAGCCCGAGCGCCAGCGCATCCTCGATCGTCGCGTCGTTTAAGATCGGCGCGCCTCTGACGGCAAACGTGACGTGTGATCCGCTCTTCCTGAGGTGTTCGGCAAGCAGGGCGTCAAAGACGATCTCCCCGCAGTTGTCGGCGAGGTAGACCACCCGGGCGGTGAGGGGCTCCATCCGGTCGGTATCATCGACGGTCAACCCGAAAGCGAACTCCCGGTGAAAGAACCCGACGAAGTCGTCGGTGACGGTATGGGCCTTTGAGCCGTAGTCCAGCGTGTTGCCGATGACCGATGCGAGCACGAGGTCGTGAAATGTCGCAAGGCTGCCGCGCACCCTCCGGCAGACTGCCAGAGCGTCTCCGTGGTTCGCCTGTTTCAATGCGCGGTATGGGTCGGTGCTGCCGAGCATCCGGTAGGCAAGACGGTGCACGCGGCTCGCGATGACCGGCGCGGGTACCGGGTCGGCGAGCGAGCGGGCGAGGAGTTCCCGGCATGCCTCGACGATAGCCCGGATGCGCGCCGGGTCGTCGGTACAGAGCCGGCTCTCATACTCGACACGGGAGATCAGGCAGTCCGTGCAGCCCTGGTGGAGTCTCATGGTGAAGATAACTGGGTCCGGCGAAGGCAAAAAGGTACGGATGGGGCCACTGCGATTTGAACGCAGGTCAGAAGACCCCCAGTCTCCTAGGATGGCCAGGCTACCCTATGGCCCCTCCTCAGTAGTATGTGCTCAAATTGCACATATAGTTTCGCCTCCCGAGAGCGGAGACGGAGGGGTTATCCTCGCATTCTCTTGTACTCTTCGACGTTCCGCGTCAGCTGTTCCAGCTCGCTGCCGGTGATCTCCATCCTGCCCGTCAGCGCATCGACCTCCGTGAGGAGCTGCTGGATGCGCACGTACATGACGTACATGATAAACAACAGGCAGATGATGATCACCGAGAGTAAAACTATCATGAATCCATTGATGTCGAACATTCTGAATCCCTCCTGAATAGTGCGCGGGCAAACCGCTCGATAAATCCTTCCCTGACCTTTTCGGGCTCTTCCTCGATGGGGAGACCCGCCAGCGTGGCCGCAATTCTCCGGAATGCTTTTGATGACTCGGACTGCGGGTACTTCGCGACGACCGGCATCCTCGCCGCCGCTGCCCTTCTCACGTTCGCGTCCTCGGGTATGATATCGATGACCGGCACGCCCAGGGCCTTCTCGATCTTCCCACGACTCACATCGGTGCTCTCCATGGTCATCCGGTTGAGGAGCGTCCCCATGACGGTGCCGCCGACCATCTCCGTCAGGATCCTGATCTTCAAGGCATCCACGAGCGAGGAGAGTTCGGGATTCACCACCAGCAGCACCTCGTCCGCCACGCTGAGGGGCATGATCGCATCGGTGCTGATGCCGGCAGGTGCGTCGAAGAAGAGGTAGTCGCAGCGGTCGGTCAGATCGGTCATCACGTCCTTGAGCCGCGCAGGATCCGCGTTCTGGAAACCCTCAAGTGAAGGGCCGCTCGGGACGATCTTGAGGCCGTAGGGCCCCTCATAAATGGCATCCTGGATCGGTGCTTTCCCTGCAAGAACCTCATGGAGCGTGACCGGCGTCCTGGTGAGTCCGAGCACCAGCCCGAGGTTGGCCATACCTATATCCGTATCGACGATACAGGTCTCCCTGCCGTACTGGGCCAGTGCTGTTCCGAGATTCGCGACCACGGTCGTCTTTCCGGTCCCTCCCTTTCCGGAGGCGATTGTGTAGGCCCTGATCATCTAAAATCGTCTCAGGGATAGGTTGCAGTGATCTAATTTAAACTTATTCGTTCGGTCTCTTCGTGGAAAAAGGAGAGTCTGCTTTTATACCAGGTATTCTCTCCCTCG
>MPOY01000192.1 GCA_001896715.1 Methanoculleus sp. EBM-46 | reverse complement strand
GCCTTCATGGTAGCGTATTGAACCCGGCGGTTAATCAAGGCCACGCCACCACTGAAGGGCGGGAGCATCCTTCGCGGGTGAGACACGGCAGCCCGACGGTTACGCTTGTATGAAGAACCGGAGCCTTATTCCGCATAGAGAGAGGCTAGATAGAGAAAACAGCCTTTCCCGACCGGGGTGTGACCGTATACCCTGCACGACATAGTGCAGGGCCTCTTTGATCAGCGTCCTCCGGGGCATTGCCGGGGCCCTACCACCTCTCCGCACAAAGGTATTTCATGTATGACAACAGATTAAGTAAGGTAAGCGGGGCGCGAAAGCGCAATCAGTGCATTCTCCATCCCGCGTTCACTATGTTCTCTCCCCCGGGCGAGGGTTGCCAAGCCAGGTCAAAGGCGCCAGGTTGAGGGCCTGGTCTCGTAGGAGTTCGTGAGTTCGAATCTCACCCCTCGCATTTTTCAAACATTTTATACCAGCGCCATCCCGGCTGCCGGAACATAGTCGTCGCGACGCCGGGCGCAGATACCCCCGCATCCAGCTCAGGAAGGAAGAAGAGATAGTGTTTCCGGGGCTTACGCCAGCGCTTCGTGACGCTGCTGACAGCGCGCCTGTAGTTCGCTCCATTCATCGGGGTGCTCTTCGGCCCACTCGAGGAGAGCATGGACGACACGGCCCCGCGACTCGGGATCCCCCCGATAGTTTACCAGGATGCAATCAACAACCACTTCGACCTGCTCTTCTTGATGCTGCCCGACTCCCACCATAGCAAGATCTCCCGATGCACCCCCGGTGCTCACATCCGGTGAAGGTTCAACAGCATATAACTCTGATCCCCCCGGCGGCGGCGGCCGGTAACCGCGCGATTGGTCGGGACGGCATGCAGAACCCGGACTTCCACCGCCCGGGTGCTTCCGGCGCCGCCGCCGCAGGGGTTATCGTGCCCGAAAGAGAACGGGTACGCGAACAGCCATGAGACTCGGCGTGCTCTTCTCGGGCGGGAAAGACTCTCTCTATGCCTGCTGGAAAGCGATGCAGCATGAGGAGGTGGCCTGCCTGATCACGGTCGTCTCCAAAAACCCCGAGAGTTATATGTTCCATACCCCGAACATCCACCTTGCCGGGCTGCAGGCCGCGGCGGCGGGGCTCCCCCTCGTGGAGGTGGAGACGGCAGGGGAGCAGGAGACAGAACTCCTGGACCTGAAGCGAGCTCTCTCCCTCGCCCGGGAACGGTTCGATATCGAGGGAGTCGTTACGGGAGCGATCCTCTCGGTCTACCAGGCCGCACGGGTCCAGCGAATCTGCCGCGAACTGGACCTCTGGTGCTTCAACCCGCTCTGGCATATCGACCAGGAGGCCTACATGGAGGAGCTCATCGATGCCGGATTCCGGGTGATCGTCGTGGGCGTCTTCTCCTCGCCCTTCGATGCATCCTGGCTCGGGAGGGAGATCGACCGCCGCACCCTCGACGACCTCCGAAAGGTCGCCCGGAAGTACCGGACCACTCTCACCGGCGAAGGCGGGGAGTTTGAGACGTTCGTCATCGACGCCCCGTTCTTCTCCCGGAGGATAGCGATCGAGGAGGCATCGGCGGTCTACCAGAACTACAACGGCATCCTCCGGATCGAACGGGCAGGACTGGTGGAGAAGTGATCCTGGTTATCGATCTCTGCTATCGCGGCAACTCGCTCTCCCACGCCGAGTTCGTCGGGCCGGTCGAGCGCTACCTCCGGGAGGCCGGGGCAGAGCCCATCGTCCGTCACTATACAACCGTCAGCGCACCGGATATCGAAGGTGCGGATGGGGCGGTCCTCTGCGGGACGGCGCTGAAGGATACGGGATTTCTGGATCACCCGGATATATTCCGGTGGCTCTCTACGTTCGCACGCCCGGTGCTCGGCATCTCCTCGGGCATGCTGGCCCTCGCGGCGGCCTTTGGCGGCGGCACCGTGCCGTGCTGCGAGATCGGTATGGTGGATATCCGGGTGGTCGCGCCGGATCCCCTCTTTGCCGGGATGACAGGCTTCCCTGCGTACGAACTGCATGAGCACGCCGTGGAGACCCCCACCGGATTCATACCCCTTGTCGTATCGGACCGGTGCATCCAGGCGATCCGGCACCGCTCACTCCCTCTTTACGGCCTCTCCTTCCACCCGGAGGTCAGGAACGAGTGGATCATCGAGCGGTTCGTCCCGATGGTGAAGAGGACCCACTGATTCCCCCCATACGCACAGTGGGTGAATGCCCGGGGACAGGGGGTTACACCATACCCGGACCATGCCGGCGAAGGGGTGAGGGGGTGCCGCGCTCGTTCAAGGTCGCCTCACGCCGGCGGCCGGACGAGCGCTCCGGCAAGGATCGCCTCGATCCCGTGCTATCCGGCCCCGGCCGGAACGGTCTCTCATCGACCGTACTGGTTGATCGTGTTGATCAGGGCTGCAAACCCCTCCATCTCTTTCTCGAGCACTTCTATCCGGGTCATGCCCATGCTCGTCTCTGCATCGGCCGTCAGCGTGTCGGGGCCGCGCACCACCTCGCGGTCGACGCCATCGGCGGAGAGGATCCTTCTCGCCTCGACGTCGTGGACGAACGCCCGGCCGGGGATGATCACGACGTCTTCGAGTTTTGATAAGTTCACGCCGGCGAGGTCCTCGGCCGTGATGAGGCAGGCGATCTCCTTTCTGACCCTGACGACACGTGAACGGTAGCCACGGATCGAGAGGACCCGCTGGATGAAGGGGGCGGCGATGCTCCCGGTGATCACCGTCGCGTGTCCCCGGACCCTGGGGAGTTTCTTCAAGAGGTCGGGTTCGTGGAGGATCGCAAACGGGGATCCGATCGAGGGGTCCCCGAGCGGTGTCCCGCTGATCTTCATCGAGAACTGTTCATTGAGGCGGGTGACGAGGTCGTGGAACTCATCGACGGTATGGACCTGCTGCCCCTCGATGATGGGCGCGTTGCCGAGAATGAGCCCCTGGTCGATTCGGTTTGCAAACCGCATCAGGATCAACCCTTTTGCGCCCCGATCCTCAAGCCACGCGCAGGTCGCTTCGAGGATCTCGCCGTCGTTCGCGCCCGGGATGACGACTGCGGCGGCGTAGGCGTCGATTGCACCGCAGAGCCGCTCGAGGACCGCGAGCGAGGCCTCCGGGGTCGGGTCGTGCATCCACCGCCGCCGCAGGTCAGGGTCGGCGGCGAAGATCGTGTAGGAGACCTCGGCAAGGCCGTTCTCGATGAGGTGATCGGCTATGCCGGGGTCATCGAACCCCTTGCCGCTCGTGTAGCCGATATGGAGCGGCACTTCCATGCTGCCGAGCAGTTCGATGAGGTCGCGAAACTCCGGGTAGCAACTCGGGTCCCCGCCGCCGCTGATGGTGATCCGGTCTACGTCATCGCTCATCACCTGGAGGTTTGCGAGCGTCTCGTCGGCAACGGTCCGGAGGCTCTTGAACCCGGTATAACCCTCGCGCACGCCCCGGGTGCAGTAGTCGCAGCCTTTCTGAAAGGGGAGGCAGTATTTGCAGCCAAACGACGTCGTCCCCTGGACGTGTTTGAAGTAGCAGTACGAACAGAATCCCCGGCAGTCGAGGCCGGGCCGGCCTCCGAGATCGACGTTGAGATGCGACATCCTGCTGGTACTTCTGTGTTCCTCGGTTATGAACGTTGCAGACCCGCCCTCCGGCGACATCCTGCACCGTTATGCTCTGGTGTTTGCCTTGCGGTTACACTCCGCCGGTTCGAAGGGGCTCCTCTCCGTTGTAAACGACCTCTTCGGCCGTGAACACCGCCCAGGGAGAGGCTTCATCGCCCCAGGCAACTGCGATGGTCACGGGAATCAGCCACCCGTCCATCCGGCTCCATTCCCTGACGTCGTTCAGCCACAGGGTCTTTTCCTCGCTCTCTTCGCCCCTGTAGCGCATCGACTGCATCTCCTGCAGCAGAGCGGTCTTTGGGTCGAAGTGCAAGGTGATCCGCTCCTCCGTATTGCCGAACGGGACCACCAGCTCTGCCGTATGCTCGCCCACGGGCTCAAAGTGCGTTCGCGGATCGGTGGCCCAAACGGCCGGCATCCAGATAGCCTCGGCCCACAGGGCGAGGTTGGCGCCCTGGTCGATCTTCGAACCGCGGGCGACGCCGAACGGCAGTTCCAGGCGGGCGGTGCCGTTGACATAGTACTCGTCGACCTTCATCACCGGCAGCCCGAAGAACGTGTTTTCGATGTAGTGGTGATAGTTTCGCCCGGTTTCGTGGGTAAACCGGAACCGCACCGGGAATGTGATCCCGCCGATGCGCATGGTGCCGCGCCCGCTGATCACTGCCGACTCAATCAACGGCAGATCGTTGCCGTAGAGGGTGCGGTAGAAATGCTCCACGGGCGGAGGCAGGCCTTCCGGCAACGGAACCGTCTCCGGTGCGGCCGCCGGCCCTGCCGGCGGTGGAAAGGGAGCGGGTTGTACCTGCAGCCCCGCCCGGCCCGCGAGGAGGAGAGCGAGATGAACGACCACGATGACGGCTATCGTAGTTACGAGATTCACATCCCCTCACACACCTGCAATGCTCGACCTCTGTTCCGATCGGTACACATCCGTATCGTGCTCTCACGGTCGAGGAGTACCTGTAGAATCACCGTTGGTCCCGGGAGGGTTTTATACTCTATGGAGATGCTCTAACCTCATATGAGAACGAGCCGCCGGCTGCTGCTCCGGTTCTATCACGATCCGGGGTATGACTTCTCACAAGTCGAGGTCGAGTACGTCGACAGAGGGGCGCCCGGCGACCGCTCAAGGGTACAGGGCGACCGGGTCGTCGCGCTCGACGCACAGTACCTGGAGGTGGACGCCGGAACGCACGCAGCGTGTATTCCGTATCACCGGGTCCGGCGGATACGGTATGAGGGGGAGACCATGTGGCAGCATGGCGATCGGCCGGGCGATGCCGGGAAGGCATGAGGAGGATCAGCGCCACCTTTTTTACCGCAGAGAACTCACGATATAAGGTATGCCCCAGTGGCTTAGCTGGCAGAGCGGCTGACTTGTAATCAGCAGGTCCCGTGTTCAAACCACGGCTGGGGCTCTTTTAGATTTGTTCGTATCTCCAGAGTGCGGGCGCTGTGCTCCGCTGGGGCTTACCTCGATTGGATTAACGGCACCATTTGTGACAGAATCCTCGTTTTGACGTATTTTATGAGACTTTATATGGATCGAGGCACAGTTGTAATTTTGTTTTTGAGAAATACATATGCCTGATCGGACAATGTGAACGTATATCCCTCCTTTTTACGCCTGTATTGCTCCTTTTTCTCCTTACGCTCCATAATTCTCTTCTCCTTTCCACTGTCATGACAGTTACATAACCGTCATGACAGATTGCGCATGCATAGCTCTCTGCGCGGGGCCTGATAAGAGAGGTGACTAAAAACAGGTTGCGGGGGCCGGATGTTGAGAGATTCGAGTTGCCGACACCTCTGTTTCTGTCACCACCTCTTTAAGAGACTATAATTGCCACCTACTGACTATGAAGCACATCAACGCGAAGGGAAAGGTCTTTCTGCAAACCTCGGCTCGTATCCGTGAGAACGTCTGCCTCCTCGCGAAGGAGGAGCGCATACCTAAGTCAGAGGCTGCAGAACAGGGTGTGATCGCCGCGCTGCATGCACGGGGCGTCGAGGCCTGAGAGAGGCGCATGACGAAATACGAAATCGTAATTACAGAGACGGCAGAGAGGCACCTTCAGGCAATCAAGCGTGGAGATAACGAGTATATCAAAAAATCATTGATAAAATAAAATTTTGCCTGGGCGAACACCTGTTCACTTCGATCAAACAATGCAATAAGAAGCAGTTGAAAGGGAAGGAGAACACCCACCGGTTACATATTCAGAGGAAGTACACGGTGTTTTATAAGGTGGTGAAAACAGAGCAAAAAACATCTGTGGAAATTCATGAGGTCATGGGTTTCGAGGCGGCGCACAAGAAGTACCCACACATCGATTTATAACTCCAGCCTCTTTTCTACCTCGGCCAGAGTGTATCTCCGACCCTTCCCCCATCTTTCCATGTCTGCATCCAGCCTATCGATACTGGCCTGGATTTCAGCCTGAGTAAGAGTTCCTTTAGGCGGGGTCTTCGGGGTCGCCTTCTTCCCCTCGACTACCGTCTTCGTCGGCATACAGATGATGTCGGTATCGGGAATGATATAGTTTTGGGGAGGATCACTTTCACGCTTTGTAGGTCTTGAGCCGGATGATAGGGAAAATGTCCGCTCGCCGCACGTATGGACACCCTCCGATTTGATGGATTCGATCAAAGGATCAGACTCAGGGATGTTTGCATGCCGGCACAACCCTCTCCCCTTTCAGCGATCCGGCTTTTTGCCTACAAGTTTCTGGTAGGTCTCCTCACCGACGCATTCCCGTGCGTACTTACACCACTGGACGCAGGATAAGGCATCGTTGTAAACGGTAAATCCGCATTCGCTGCATCTCACCGAGATGTCATTGGAGAAGACCTCGACCTCCGCACCGCACTCGGGGCATTTTTTTATCTTCAGCGTCGGAGTTCGGATATGTGCAGCACCAGGACAACGGTCGAACATTACGCATCCTTCCACGGTTGATACTCTCGCAATAATGCTTTTTG
>MPOY01000561.1 GCA_001896715.1 Methanoculleus sp. EBM-46 | reverse complement strand
CGCGCCCGGGTCGAGGAGCGGTTCCTCGATGCGTTCAGGGATACCACAACGAGAGATGCGCACCCCGCCTGGTGCCCGTTCCTGCGCCCCCTTCCCGGGGAGAGAGGGAAGTACGTCTGCACCATCCACGAGACCCGGCCCCTGGTCTGCCGGTCCTACATCTGCTGCACCATGCGGATATTCGCCAGCGACGGGCGGGAGGCCGGGAAGGTGAAGGGGAGGCGGAGCCTGACCACCGAGGATGCCGCCCTCCGCCGGTGCTGGGAGGAGTCGGTCGTACCGCTCGCGACCGACGACGATACCGCCTGGAAGAGCGATGTCGCCGCGGTGCTCGAGCGTGCGGGCTACCGGGTCGAGGTTTATGAGTGAGGTCCGGCGCCTTTTAGTCGCCCGGGGCCGGGTGCAGTGCACGCCGCACGCGACCGTGCCCGTCGACCGGTGCGGGTTCTGTGTCCACTCCGCCCGCGTCGTGGTAAAAGGGAGAGAGGTGCCGTCGCCGGCCCGGGCCTACTGCAGCCGGTGCCGTGATACATCTCCCGTCGATATGACGAAGGTCGAGGAGATCGTCTGCGACGACCTCTCCGGGGAGGGGTTCCGGAGCATCGCAAACATCATCAGCTGACGGACTACTTCCGCCAGAACTCCCAGGGGTGTTTCGTCTGGAACGGGACGCCCTTCGCCTCGTTGTTCCAGTCGGTCTCGATGGTGTGGTGGACCAGACGGACCTCGTTCCTGAGCTCGGTGAGGACCGTCTTGATCTCCTCGATCTCGCGCATGAGCCGGTTCAACTCTTCAAACGAGCGCTGCTGCCGCACGGTTGCCGTCCTGCCGTCGCTCTGGCAGGCAAGACCGGCCTCGATCAACTCCAGTATAGCCTCGTTCCGGTCGTATGCACGATCTCTCGCAAACTGATCGATCTGCTCCATCAGGTCGGGATCGAGTGCAAACGAGCATCTCATCGCCATACCCTCCATTTCTCCAGGTGAATCCAGATAAGGTTTGCTGGTTATACGCAACCGATTTTCTGAGGCGCACCGCCTGCCGGCCGCCTCACCGTCCGGGCGGACGCGACCGTTTCCGGCGCAGTCGTTCCCCGCCCGGCAAAAAAAACACCCCGGTTCTCCGTGGAGAACCGCCCGGGGTCAACTGATATTTTCCATATTGTATCCTTTCTGGGCAAGCAGGTCCTTTACCCGCTCGCGATGGTTGCCCTGCAGCTCGATCGAGGAGTCCTTGACCGTGCCGCCACAGGCCAGTTTCGCTTTCAGGAACTTGGAGAGGTCATCGAGATCGATGTCGTAGGGATCGAGCCCCTCGATGACTGTGACCTCTTTCCCGTACCGCCGCCTGTTTATCTTTACGCTGATTCTCTGCTGTTCCTTTGCAACTTCTTCACAGATACATAACTCTTTTGGCAGTCCGCAGGTCGGACATATCCCACCGTTCATTGCATGTACCTTTCAGCTCTCGTTATATATTATTTGGCATGGTCAATCATCGACGATACAGACGTCGCATCCCCGCGAGAGAACCTGGTCCGGCCGGCTCCGGTAGCGGTAGACGGCGATGCCCTTGCACCCGAGGTCTCGGGCGAGGGAGAAGATGCGGGCGATCTCGCCCGCGGTTGCGGTCTCTTTGAGGTTCACCGTCTTGGAGACGGCGTTGTCCACATGCCGCTGGAACGCGGCCTGCATCCGGACGTGGTGTTCGGGCGCTATATCGACGGCCGTCCTGAAGAGGTCGCGGGTATGGTCCGCAAGGGGGAGGCCTTCGACGGTCCCGTGCCGGCGGACGTGCTCCGCGACGTCCATCCCGCCGGCGGTCGCGGGCAGGAGTTCCCGGACGAGATCACTCACGATAGCGACCTGCTGCCCGTCGATCACCCGGCTGTAGGCAAACGAGAAGACCGGTTCGATGCCGCTCGTCGTTCCGGCGATGAGGTGGAGCGAGCCCGTGGGGGCGATGGTCGTGACGGTGGCGTTGCGCATATCGCCGGTGTAGACGGACCCCTCGATCGCGGGAAACGAGCCTTTCGCCGTCCCGAGCTCCTCTGAGCGCTCCCGGGCGAGAGCCTCGATCCCCTCCATCAGCTTCCCGGCAAACCGGAGCGCCTCATCCGACTCGTAGGGTATGCCGAGGCGTATGAGCGTCTCGGCAAACCCCATGACTCCAAGGCCGATCTTTCTGGTGGCAAGGGTCTTTTCCCGGATCACGGGCAGGGGGAAGCGGTTCGCGTCGATGACCGCGTCGAGGAAGTCGATGCCGCACCGGACGACCGTGGCAAGCAGGTCTTCGTCGATGTCGTGGTTTTTGATGCATCGGGCGAGGTTGACGCTCCCGAGGTTGCAGCTCTCGTAGGGGTAGAGCGGTTGCTCGCCGCAGGGGTTGGTCGCCTCGATGGGCCCGAGGTGCGGAGTGGTGCTCTGCCGGTTAATCTCGTCGAGGAAGAGCACCCCGGGCTCGCCGGAGGCGTGGGCCGACGCGGCGATGAGGCGCCAGAGCGACGCCGGATCGATGCTCCGCGAGACGCTGCCGTCGCGGGGGTTCGTGAGGTCGTAGTCCTTCCCCGTCGCAAGGCACCGGAGGAACCGTCCGTCGATGCCGACCGAGAGGTTGAAGTTCCGGAGGCCTCCGGCCCGTTTTGCGGTGACGAACTCCTCGATATCGGGGTGGGATGCCGCGAGCACGCCCATGTTTGCCCCCCGCCGCCGGCCGCCCTGCCGGACCGCGCCGGTCGCGGCGTCAAAGACCCGCATGAACGAGACCGGCCCGCTTGCGGCGCCCACGACCCCGTTGACGGCATCTCCGCGCGGCCGGAGCCGGGAGAACGAGAACCCGGTCCCTCCCCCGGACCGGTGGACGAGCGCCATATGGGCGAGGCTCGTGAATATCCCTTCCAGGGTATCCTCGATCGGGAGGACAAAACAGGCCGAGAGCTGCCCGGCAGGGGTGCCGGCGTTCATCAGGGTCGGGGAGTTCGGGAGGAAGAGGAGCCGGGAGAGGAGCGAGAAGAATTCGCGGGATCTCTCCGGGCCGCCGACGGCTCCGGCGACCCGGGCAAAGAGGGCGTCCGGCGTCTCGCCGGGGAGGAGGTAGCGGCGCTCGAGGAGGAGGCGGGCCGCGGGGGAGAACTCCATACCCGGGATATGGATCCCCGCCCTTAATAATCCGCCGTGTCCAACCCTCCTGCCGGCAATGTCTCTTATCGTCCTTGGAACAGCATCCCACGTGGGAAAGAGCATGACGGTGACGGCGCTCTGCCGTGCGCTCTCCCGCCGCGGTATATCGGTCGCGCCGTTCAAGTCGCAGAACATGAGCCTCAACTCCTACGTCACGGCCGACGGGAGCGAGATCGGTATCGCCCAGGCGGTCCAGGCCTTCGCGGCCGGAGTCGAGCCCGAAGCCGATATGAACCCGGTCCTCCTCAAACCGAAGGGGGACCGGACGTCGCAGGTGGTGCTGCTCGGCCGGCCGTATAAGGATGTGCAGATACAGGACTACTACACGGAGACCGATCTGCTCCTTTCGGAGGCCGTCTCGGCGTTTGAACGGCTGCGGGAGCGCTATGGGCACGTGGTGGTCGAGGGGGCCGGGGGAGCGGCGGAGGTGAACCTCTACGACCGCGACATCGCAAACATAAGGCTTGCCCGCGCCCTCCGCCTCCCGATCGTCCTCGTCGCCGACATCGAGCGGGGCGGTGTCTTTGCGCAGGTCTACGGGACGCTCGCCCTCCTCCCGGAGGACATCCGGCCGCTCGTCGCCGGGGTCATCGTCAACAAGTTCAGAGGAGACCCCTGGCTCTTTGCATCGGGGGTCGCGAAACTCGAGGAGCTCACGGGTGTCCCGGTGCTCGGCGTGGTGCCGTACACGGATATCCCCCTCCCGAGCGAGGACTCGCTCTCTCTCACCGATAAGGGCCGGCAGGCGGCCGGAGGGGCGATACGGATCGCCGTCGTCCGTCTTCCCCGGATAGCGAACTTCACCGACTTCGAGCTCCTCGAACGCCACGCGGCGGTGGACTACGTCCCGCCCGGGGCGCCGCTCTCCGGTTACGACTGCATCATCCTCCCGGGGACGAAGAACACCGTCGAGGACCTCGCCGCCCTGAGTTGCCACGGCACGGGGGAAGAACTCCGTCGTGCCCGCGAACGGGGAGTCCCGGTCATCGGTATATGCGGGGGCTACCAGATGCTCGGGAGCCGGATCGTCGACGCCGGGACCGAGTCGGGGACCCCGGGCGAGCACCCGGGGTTCGGCCTCCTCGATGTCACCACCACCTTCTCCGGCTACCACAAGACGACGGTGCAGGTCCGGCGACGGGCGACCGGCCCCGGCCCCATCCTCTCGCGGATGGGAGAGGTGGCCGGCTACGAGATCCATATGGGTGAGACGGAGCGGGGGAGTACGCTCGAGGCGTTTGCCGGGGAAGGGGCCGTAACCCCCGACGGCCTGGTCTTCGGGACCTACATGCACGGCCTCTTTCAGAACCCTGGCGCCGTCAATGCCCTCCTCGCCTATCTTTCGGAGCGGCGGGGAGTTCCGTTCGAGCCGGCGACGGCGGGCGGCGACGCCGCCTACGACGCCCTCGCCCGGCACTTCGAGGAGCACGTGGATATGAATGCGATCGTGGCCTGGTTTGGGGACGGGGAGGAGTAGGGGGCCGGCGCTCGCATCATCGCCCACTCCTGCACGAGGCTCTGGCATCCTCTATCGCCAACGCGGGAGGCGACTGGTGTGGGTAACGATACAGCCCCACGCGAAGATGCAACGGAGAGAGACCTCAGAGGGGGGCGATCAGGGAGAGCTGCTCGACTATGAGCAGATCCAGGTAATCGGTTACGGGGACGACGTCCCACGCGCAGGCCTCGAACGCGATATGCTCGATATCCACGCCGGGAGGGTGCTCTTCACGGATGATAGAGCCGAGCGCATCCACCTGCCCGGGCTCGCCCTCGTACTGCACCACCACCTGTTCGGCGCCGTTCTGCACCTCGATCTTTGCGTAAAACCTCTGGAATCCGGTATCGAGGGCTCTTTCCAGCAGGTAGAGCCGGTAACCTACATCATGCACTCCCCTGCCGGTGATGATCGCCCGCACCTTCATAGAAGGGCATCTCTCCGGAAAGGTCATATACCCTCCGGAGCGGCTACGAACACCTGCGATCCGGCGCTCCGGCCCGTACGGATCATCACGCCACGAACCGGCCTTCGAAAAAAAGAGACTCTGCCCCGGCTCTTCAGATGAAGAACCGGAACGCTATCCAGGCGATGAGCACCATGATCGCGGAGTACTTCAGCCCCGCAAGGACCCGGCCCTCGCCCATGACGCCCGCCGCGAGCCCCGAGAAGAACCCCTGGATCAGGGCGGAGTGGGAGAAGAGCCGGTTGTAGAGGAAGAGGTCCACGCCGCCCATGAACATCTGGCTCGAGCCCGATTTTGCGACCGCCTCCCCCGCCTCGGCCATCGTGGTGAGGAAGGTGCTCGATAGCACGCCGATGACGAAGAGGAAGACGAAGAACGACATGACGATGATGATCATGTAGATCATCATGCCGTTCCTCCGCTCCGACTTCAGGTTGAAGAACTCGTAGGCGTCGTGCGCCGCAGCCCGCAGCACCTCGCTCACGTCGCCGCCCGCAGAACTCGCGTGGGCGATCAGGTCCACGCTCCGCTCGGCAAGCGGAGTGTTCACGACCTTCCCGAACCGGCGGATGGCCTCCACAAACGGGACGCCCCAGGACATCTCGGTATCGAGCTTGCGGATATGCGGCGTCAGCGCCCCGTACTCGCCCTCCGAGACGATGTGGATGGCGTGCGGGAGCGTCATGCCCGAGTCGTTCATACCGGCCACGTCGCGGAAGAAGTTCGGGAGCGAGGCCTCGATGCTCGATACCCGGAGCGCCTCCTTCAGGTCGAGGGCCGCAAGCGGGACGATGGCGATGAGGAGAGCAAAGACGAATATGTCGTCGACCATCGTCGTCGTGAGGAGGATGCCGGGACCATACGACATCACCAGGCTCGCGGACCCGCCGATGAGGAGGAAGAGGGCAACCGGGACGGATACGAAGAGGACGGTGACGGGGTCCTCGATCATCACCCGGAGCGGGTGCCGGATGAACCGGTAGAACCCTTCCTGGTACTTCCGCCGGTTCTCGATCCGCGAAAATATCTCCCGTTCCCCAAACGGTTCGTCCGCAAAAGATTCCTCCGCCGCGGGACCCCGGGGTTGGTTCCTGTTCAGGAAATCATCGATGATCTCTTTGAATGCCATATCACACCTCCGGGGTCATGGAACTGATCAGGATGACGAACATGATGCTCCCGAACGGCACGATCAGGTAGATGATGATGTAGAGGAAGAACGGGTTTGCATCGCCCGAGAGGATCGTCATCACCGACTGCAGGATGATCAAAAAGAGCATGCCGGCAACCATCGCGGTGACGTAGGACTCCGCGATCAGGCCGAGCGTCTCAAGGAACGTCTTCTGCTGCTGGTTGTTCTCAAGCGTATACTGTCGGGCCTTGGCGCGGAAGTACTCCGTGAGGTTGCTCCCGCTCGATATGCTTGCGACCGCCCCCTGCAGGAACTCCCGCATCCGCTCGCTCGGCGTCGCTTGCGAGACCGACCGGAGGGCGTCAAGAAGATCCTTGCCGAAGAAATCCGTCTCTCGGGCGACGTAACGCGCCTCGACGGCGCTCTCGCCGTATATCCTGCTCTGGCCGAGCAGCCGGAAGACCTCGTCGGGGGTGATCCCCGCCGAAGACATCGCGGTGACGTAGTTGATGGCGTAGGGCAGGGTGGCGTCGATGTTTCTCCGGCGCTCTCCGGCCCGTATGCCGGGATAGAGGAGGAAGATCAGGTAGGTTATCCCTCCGAATATCAGGAGGGAGAGGAGCGTGATGACGACGGTGCCGATCAGGAGTTTGTAGGCGTTCAACGCGTAGAAGACCTCCGGGACCGCGCCGTGATACGATATCATCTCGGGAACCCGGAGAGCGTAGGTCAGAATCCCGATGAGCGCGGCGGCGACCAGCCCCACGGCGATCGAGGAGACGTAGGCGGTCGCGAGGTAGGCCTCAAACGGCGTATTCATCCGGGCCCCCGTCAGGTCGTTTCGGAGGTCGATGTACTCCCCGCGCCTCGCCTTCAGGTCCCGGCCGAGCAGGTTGAAACAGAACCGTTCATACCCGTTCATGCCGGACTCCCCTCCCCGTAGAGGTCGGTGCGCACACGCTCGATGACCGACTCCGGGTCACGGAAGTAGGAGACCAGGATCTTGCTCACGTCGCGGAAGTGGCGGATCTTCTTGATGCGCATCCATTCAAGCACTTCCTGGCGCCGTTTCAGCTCCTCGCGCATTCGCTCCTCGCTCCAGCCCCGGTCCTCCATGATCTGCTCGAGTATGTAGGACTTCCCGGAGTAGCGGATCTCGTCGGTCGCCGGGTGCCACCTGAAGACCTCGTTCGTGATCAGTTCGTTCGTCCGGGGGTCGATATCCAGTATCTCGATGAGCTGCTTGTTCCTCCGGATCCGCTGGCCGCCCACCCGGGCCTGCACCTGGATGGACACCAGGGAGAGAGCCGAGAGCATGTTCCGCGGCACGTCGATCGGCGGGTTTTCCAGGCGGTGAACGGCGCTTGCGACCGAATCCGCGTGCATCGTCGCGTAGGTGACGTGTCCGGTGCTCATCGCCTGGAAGAGGGTCAGGGCCTCGCGGCCGCGGACCTCGCCGACCAGGATATACTCGGGGCGCTGCCGGAGGGCGGCACGCAGGAGCTCGTACATATCGATCTCGCCCCGCCCGTCCTGCGAGAACGAGTCGCGGGTGATGCTCGGGATCCAGTTCGGGTGAGGAAGTTTCAGCTCGCGGGTATCCTCAAGCGTCACGATCTTTGCAAGCGGCGGGATGAAGAGCGATATGGCGTTTAAGGTCGTCGTCTTCCCTGAAGCCGTCCCGCCGGCAAATATGCAGGATTTGGCGTTCTCGACCGCAAGCCAGAGGAAGGCTATCCCGAGCGGCGAGAAGGTGTGCCACTCGATGAGATCTGTGGGCGTGATCGGTTCATCGCGGAACTTGCGGATCGTGAACGTCGAACCGTGAGCGGTCACCTCCGAGCCGAGCGTCATCTGGATGCGCGACCCGTCGGTCATCGTGGCATCGAGCATCGGTTCGGCGATCGATATGTACTTTCCGGCCCTCTGCGCGAGTTTCGTGACGAACGAGTCGAGTTCCCCGGCGTTCCGGTAAACGAGGCTCGTCCTCATCGATTCGTAGGTCGTGTGGTAGACGAATATCGGGCTTCCCACGCCGTCGCAGGATATATCCTCGATATACTTGTCGTGCATCACCGGGTCGATCAGGCCGTCGCCGAGGAACTCCTTCTCCACGTGATAGAGGATCTTCTCCCGCCCCGGCGGGGGAAGGCGGATCCCGTAATCGGCGACGATCGTGTTTGCCGCACCCCGGAGCGCCTTTTTCGCCGCATCGCGGGTGAGATCGCGGGTAGCGATGTTGAGCGTCTCAAAGAGGCGTTCTTTGATCTCCGAGAGGAGTTCTTGCTCCCCGGGCGTGAGCACGGGCTCAAGGACGTGGTAGGTGTACTCGTGGGTCGTGCTGTCGTAGGTCACCCGGACGTAGGCATACGGCTCGTTCACCGGATAGAGCTCGATCTCCTCGACTCCCGGTGTCGGCCGCAGAGAGAGATCGACGAGCGGCCCGTGGAGCGTGAGGTTGTATTCCTCGATGATCTCCCCGGCAGTCGGGTAGAACTTTTTGAGGAATCCGAACCGGGACTGTACCTCCGGTTCTGCCGGGACCGCGATCTCTGCCGCGGTGAACGTGGTGGTGGAGAACGCCCTGGCAAAGAGGTCGTCGAACTCCGATACGACCCGGGCGTTATCGACGAAGTCAAACCGGTGCTCGTGGTGGTTGATGCTCAGCTCATCGACCGTGAACGTCGCGCTCTTCGGGAGGATCAGGTCCGCCAGGTTCCCGAGCTCCTCGACCGAGATTACGCCGGCATCATCGACCGG
>MPOY01000541.1 GCA_001896715.1 Methanoculleus sp. EBM-46 | reverse complement strand
GTTCTGGCAGAACTCACAGCGCATGTTGCAGCCCGCAAAGAATATCGTTCCCGACCCGTTCCTCCCCACGAGCGGTGCCTCCTCGCCGAAGTGCGGGCTGTAACTTGCAACCATCGGGAGGAGGCCGGTCCGGCAGAACCCCAATTCGCCTTCGATACGGTTCACGCGGCACTCCTGGGGACAGATGGTGCAGTCGCGGAGCACCTCGTGCGCCCGGTGCGCCCGCTCCTCCAGTTCGCCGCTCCCGGATAGGCGCAGGTACCCGGGCTGCCGGGATCGTTGTGCTTCAACCATGATCTCCTCCTTTGCGTGAGACAAAAGAAGGTTTACCCTGCGTCTGCAGGCCTCGCCCTGCGGCGGGCGAAGAGTACACTCCGGCGCCGGCCCGGAACCACGGCCCGTTTCGAATATTATTTCCTGATTTCCCGGCCAGGAAAAGGACTATTTTGACAATACTTATATCCTGCGTGACCGATTCTCCATTACCGTATGTCCGGCGAACACAACCGTGCGCGCGACCGCCTGCCGCGCAGAATCTCGATCGTCGCTCCCGCCATCCCCGGTGCAGTCGCCTGGAAGAAAGGGATCTCTTCTCCGATCAGGGTCGCCGGGATGCCGGGTACGATCGATCTCCATCAGGCTGCCCACAATAGCCCGGAAGTAGAGCAAACGGTCATCGATTACCCGGAGGCCTTCGTCACAGCGGGCAGGGATCCTTCTCAAGGGATCTTGCGGGAGCATGCCGACACCGCCGGGTGGATCGGGATCCATGATCGGGATAGCGTGGTAGACCGAAACACCCACAGGCAGCTCCGGAACCTGACCGGGTCGTGTGGGGTGCCGTATTAGGGCCCGGCCGCCAGGTGCCGTAAAGGAGGCACCGAAACTCCTGAGAGGGCGCACCCTGGATGAGCGCAGCCTCTCGCACACCCACGCCGCGCTCCTGATGGTCGCCATCACGGTCATCCTTGCCATCCTCCTCCTCCTGATCCTGCTCGGGATGATCCCCTCGTGGTCGTGGGCGGGGCCTGAACTGCCGCCGATCATTATCACTGAGATCGTCCACACAAACGATGATACCGGAATACTGACCTATGCAAGCAGGGTATTCCTCCTCAACAACGGCAGCACGACCTACGAGAACGATTGCCTGAGGGCGGTTTTTTACCTGGACGGCACGAGAGTCCGCACCGTCTATACCCTGAACGGTTACCGCCTCATACCATCGCACCATTATGGGGTGCGCTACATCAAAGGTGCGGGGTGCCGCTCCCCATACTGGAATCCCGGCGAGGAGATGGAGATCGATCTTGCCGATAAAACCCTCATCCCGGGCGGGATGGTCACCGTGGAGATCGTGAATAGAGTGACGGGGCAGGTGATATCGAAGCACACCGCCCAGGCATGACTGCAGAGACATCTATTTGTACTGGCACGCTTCTAAAAGAGAAGTATGTTCAAGACGATTCTCGTGGCGGTCGATGGGTCGGATATCAGCCGTCGTGCACTCGAGGAGGCGCTGGCAGTCGCCCGTGCGATGCAGGCATCACTCCACGCCGTGCACGTCGTCCAGACGGGAGCGTACCCCATACTGACCTCGAACGAGCTCGAGCCTCCCGATATCGCGCGGCAGGCGCTCCTCGATTCGCTCGAACGGGAGGGAGACAGGATCCTTGCCGAGACGGAAGGGCAGGCGGCCGCTGCCGGCATCCAGATAACCGTCCATAAGCACAGGGGCCATCCCGGGGCCAGTATAACTGCACTGGCGCACGAACTCGGCGCCGACCTGACCGTTGTCGGATCGCACGGCCGCGGCCGGATCGATCGCTTCTTCCTCGGGAGCGTCAGTTCCTACGTCGCCGACCACGCGACGTCGACGGTCATGATCGTCAGGGGCTGACAACCCCGCCGCAGAGGGCCGACCGGACGATGCCGCGGGCGACGAGCCGCGCCACTCTGAGCGGTTCGGGCACCCGTCCTTCGTGCGTGAAGTCGTTGCAGAGCCGTGCTGCATCCCCGGGAGAGAGGCCGCAGGGGCGGATGAAGAGCGTGTACCCGGTATGGAGCCGGATAGGCGTCCGGCCACCGAGCCGCCGGTATGCAGCGAGTCGGCCGGGATCGTCCGGGAAGTGGTGGCGGATATCATCCTCGAGCCCCTCCGACTCCTCGTAAGTGGCGGCGATGACGGGTAAGCCGGTCGCCTCCTGCACCGCCGCCGGATCGATGATGTTGTACCAGGCGATGACGCAACCGCTGATCATGATGAAGTTGATGTCCCGGCGTGCGAGATCGGCGACAAGACGGACGACCGCATCGGTCGCATCCGACCCCCCGACGGTCACCCGGGCGAAGGCTACCCCGTCGATGAGGAGGTCTTTACGCATCACGACGCCGGCAAGGGTGGATCGCTCCCGACCCGAGTAGCTCTCGGCGATACCGAGAGCACGAAGCCCCAGTTTGGCTGCGTGCATGCGAAGTTCTTATGTTGCTCAATCGGATATAGTACACCGATGAACATCGAGCGGGACGAGGTCTGTATCTTTATTCCCACATTAAATGAGGCCCCGACGATTGCCGAGCTGATCGGGGAGTTTAAGGAACGGGGTTTTCGCCACATCCTCGTCATGGACGGGCACAGCACCGATGGGACGCCTGATATCGCCCGAGCTGCCGGGGCGGTCGTCCGGACGCAGACGGGCAGGGGGAAGGGCAACGCCATAATCGAGGCCGTGGCGATCATCGATAAGCCCTACGTGCTCATGCTCGACGGCGACGGCACCTACGCGCCGGATGATGCGGAACGGATGCTCGACCCGCTCGGCCTCGGGTTCGACCACGTCATCGGGGACCGTCTCGCCGGCCCCGAGGGGGAGGCGTTCACCCGGTTAAACCTCCTTGGCAACCAGATACTCAACCTCATGTTCAAGCTCGCACACGGGAGAGACCTCCACGACATCCTCTCCGGCTACCGGGCCTTTACCCTCCCCTCCATCCGGCAGATGACCCTCAAAGAGTCGGGGTTCGAGATCGAGACGGAGATGGCGGTCGAGGCGGTGAGGCACGGGCAGCGGATCACGGTCGTCCCGGTCCGGTACCTCGCCCGGCCCGGCACCGCCACCAAGTTAAATCCCCTCCAGGACGGCGCGAGGATCTTCTCGACCATATACCGGCTTGCGAAGATGAACAACCCCATATTTTACTTCGGGATCATCGGTCTCTTCATATCGCTTGCCGGGGGCGTCATCGGTGTTTACGTCGTCCTTGAATGGCTCAGGAACATCGAGCACCTGCCGCTCACCATCCTCACGGTCCTCCTGATCACCATAGGGTTTCAGATCTTCATGTTCGGGGTCATCAGCGATATGCTGCTCGGGTTCCACCGCGAGACTACCCGCCAGATCGAGCAGTTGCAGGGCGCCTCAAAGCCGCCCCGATAACAAGAGGATCCGGCAGGCGTACTCGGCAACCGACGTGTAGATGTAGGCCTCATCGAGCGTCTTTCCGGCGGTAAACGTCCCGTGTCCCCGAACTATGACGATATGGCCGCCGCGGAGCGCTCCAGCGACGTTCTCTGCGATCTTGTCGGTCCCGGGATCTCCTGCGACGACAGGGATTGCCGGACAGAGCATCCCGCCTTCGCTGTCGACCGGCCGAATGATATCGGTGTCGAGCGAGGCGGCGACGGCGTGGACGGGGTGGGCATGGACGATCGCGCGGTGCGGCGCCTCCCGGTAGACCGCCCGGTGGACCCGGTACTCGCTTGAGGCCTCGCGCGGGGCGTCTCCTGCATCCGGCACCCGGACCGGCGCCTCCCGTGCGTCGAGGTACGCGCCGGTCCGGGTGATGAAGAACCCGCCCGCATCGCGTACGCTCATGTTGCCAAAATTTGCCCCGACAAGCCCCTCGATAAAGAGACGTTTTCCGACCCGTTCAAACTCCTGGTCAAGCATCTTCTGCACCCGGACTTACAGGATACGTTGGCGTGCCGGGGGATATGTGCATGCCTCGGTCGGGGGCCGGCGCCGGGCTCTCTCCGCGCCCGCGCCTTTACAGGAGGATGTCCGTGCTCCTCTCCGGCACCCCC
>MPOY01000385.1 GCA_001896715.1 Methanoculleus sp. EBM-46 | reverse complement strand
GGGTAGCAGGTGCGGAACGCACCGTCGAGCCTGTGGACTTGCCTCAATAGAGGAAGGATGAAGCAGGAAGCCCCGCCCAAAAGGCGCGGGGTAGTTCACTGGCTTGTGATTCAACTTCTCCTCCCCGTATGGAGGAGCAGACGCGAGTAGGCCGGTTGACCGCAGCCCTGGAAGTACGATTCCATGCTTACCGTTTTGCGCCCGGGTGTAGCCGTGATCCACAGGAGAAGTTCCTGTTTCGTGCCTTTGTGGCGCAAACCGGATCGTCAGGGAACCTCATCCGGCAGAAAGGGTGCGCATGCGGGGTGAACGTGTATGATGACCCGCTGAGGGTCGATTCCTCCCCTGACGAGAAGAGGGGGACTCCTCGACCCATGATCCTGAACTTCGTAGACCGGATCTCTAAGAAACGGAACCACAAATGCATCCCGATCCGTTGAAAACCTGATATGATGCAGAACCGGGGGTACAGGCAGAAGTTGTGACCGTTGCCTCAATTGGGCTCAAAATGAGTGGGCCCGGAGGGATTCGAACCCACGACCGCCCGGTTATGAGCCGGGCGCTCTAACCGGACTAAGCTACGGGCCCGGAGATGCGCGTCACGATTCACGGATACCAGGAACGGCGCGGGTTTCGGCAGTTCCCGACATTCATGCCGATCACGGTGCATATAAATATCCCCCTTCGATCGATAAATACGTTGCGCGCTTCCCGGCCCTACATCTCCCGCGCCCCGGGGTCGGCCTCCCGGATGACCCCGAGGACCTCCCGCGCCTTCTCGTGCATCAGCCCCTCCGTATCCGCTTCGAGGTTCAGCCGCACCACCGGCTCGGTGTGGGAGGAGCGGATGTTGAACCACCACGCCGGATACCCCACCGTCAGCCCGTCGAGATGGTCGAGATCCGCATCCCGGTAGCGCGCCGCAAGCGCGGTAAACACCCGCTCCGGGTCGCTCGCCCGGAGGTTGATCTCCCCGGTCGTGGGGTAGCGGTCAAGCGGTTTCATGAGCGCGGAGAGCGTCTTGCCGCTTGCGGCCAGGATGTTTGCGACCATGACCATCGTGAGGAGCCCGTTGTCCGTGAACCCCATGTCCCGGTAATAGTAGTGGCCGGAGAGCTCCCCGGCAAAGAGGGCGCCCTCCTCCCGCATCCGGGCCTTGATGAAGGCGTGGCCCACCCGTGAGCGGACGGCCCGTCCCCCGGCCCGTTCTATCGCCTCGACGACCGCCCGGCTCGACCGCAGGTCGTAGAGGATCGTCGCCCCCGGCACCTCGCCGAGGAGGTAGTCCGCGATGAGCCCGGTCACCAGGTCCTCTCTGACACGCTCCCCCCGCTCGTCGATGAACCCGCACCGGTCGGCGTCGCCGTCGAACGCCGCCCCGAAGTCCGCACCCTCGCGGACCACCCGTTCCTGGAGATCCCGGGTGGTCTCGGGGTCGAGCGGGTTTGCGCGGTGGTGAGGAAACCGCCCGTCGGGCACGAAGTACATCGGCACGAGGCGCCACGCCGGCACCCGCTCGAAGAGGCGGGGCACCTCCGGCCCGGCCATGCCGTTCCCTGCGTCCACGACGATCGTGAGCGGCCGGGGGTTCCTGACAAACCCGGCCACCTTCCCGATGTAGGAGTCAAGCATATCCACCCGGCGAGAAGACCCCGGGGCCCGGGCGACCGGCTCCTCCCCGACCATCGCCTCGAGACGCGGCAGCCCCCGGTCCCCGGAGAGGGGCACCGCGTCTCTTCGCGCAAGTTTGACACCGTTCATATCCCCCGGGAGATGGGAGGCCGTCACCATCGCACCGCCGTCAAACCCCCCGGCAATGATGGCGTAGTTGAGGAGCGGCGTGCTCACCTCACCGACGTCGGCGACATCCGCCCCGGCCTCCAGCACGCCTTTTGCTAACGCACCGGCAAGCGACTCCGCCGAGAGCCGCATATCCCGCCCGACGACGACCTGCTCCGCGGAGAGGAGACGGGCAAAAGCGTTCCCGATCCGCCGCGCCATCGCCTCATCGAGCTCGTCCGGGTAGCGCCCCCGGATATCGTAGGCCCGGAATATGCCGGGCATCACGCCTCCCCCCGAAGCGGCGATATATCCCGGAGCCGCCCGATCACCCCGGGCAGGACCGAGAGGACGTAATCGACATCCTCCTCGGTGTTCCGCGAACCGAGGGTGAGCCGGAGCGAACCGTGCGCCTCCTCGTGCGGGAGGCCGCAGGCCGTGAGGACGTGGGAGGGTTCAAGCGAGGCCGATGTGCAGGCGCTCCCGGTTGAGGCGGCAATACCGAGAGCGTCGAGCAGGAGGAGGATCGACTCCCCCTCGACGTAGCGGAACGCGACGCTGACGTTGTTTGCGAGCCGTTCGACCGGGTGGCCGTTCAACCGGGTATCCGGGATATCATCGAGGATCCCCCGTATCAGCCGGTCCCGCATCGCGACGAGACGGCGGCTGTGCCCCTCGATATCGGCTGTCGCAACCTCGATCGCGCGCCCGAGCCCCACGATGCCGGGCACGTTCTCGGTCCCGGCCCGGCGGCCCCGTTCCTGTGCCCCGCCGTCCATGAACGTCCCGACCCGGGTCCCTCGCCGGATGTAGAGCGCCCCCGCCCCTTTCGGGCCGCCGAACTTGTGGGCGGAGAGGGCGAGGAGATCGGCTCCCATGTCGTCCACATCCACCGGATAGGCCCCGATCGCCTGGACAGCGTCGGTATGGAACGGGACGCCGTGGTCGTGCGCGATATCCGCGATGGCGCGGATCGGTTGAATCGTCCCGATCTCGTTGTTTGCGGCCATCACCGAGACGAGGATCGTCTCATCGGCGATCGCGTCCTCGGCGTCGGCGGGGTCCACCCGGCCGAACTCGTCGACGGGCAGGTAGGTGACCCGGTAACCCTGCTTCTCGAGCGCCCGGCAGGGGTGGATGACCGCGTGGTGCTCGATCGCGGAGGTGACGATGTGGTCGCCCTTCCCCCGGAGAGCCGTCCCCTTGATCGCCCAGTTGTCGGCCTCCGTCCCGCCGGCGGTGAAGAAGACCTCCCCGGGGTCTGCGCCGATCGCCGCTGCCACCCGTCCCCGCGCCTCCTCTACCGCCTCTTTCGCCTCACGGGCGAGGGCATAGAGCGAAGAAGGGTTCCCGAACCGCTCCGAGAAGTACGGGGCCATCGCCTCGAGGACCTCCGGCCGCACCGGCGTCGTTGCTGCATAGTCCATGTAGACCGATCGCCTCCGCTCCATACCGTTCACTTCGCCGCCGTCGGCTGGAATCCGCGCATCGTCTCCGCCATATCACGGAGGCGCCGGTCCACGAGGTAGTTCACCGTCCCTTCTTCATACGTCCCGTCTTCGCGGCGCGTGCCTGCCGGAACGCCCGTGAGGACCTCGATCCCCTCGTCGATCGTCCGCACCGGGTAGATCCGGAACTTCCCGGCACGCGCCGCCTCGACGATCTCCTCCTTCAACATCAGGTTCTGGACGTTGCTTGCCGGTATCAGGGCTCCCTGGGTGCCGTCGAGGCCCTTTGCCTTACAGATCTCGAAGAACCCCTCCAGTTTCTCGTTCACGCCCCCGATCGCCTGGACCTCTCCTTTCTGGTTCACCGAGCCCGTGACGGCGAGGTACTGTTTCAGGGGGAGGCCCGAGAGCGCCGAGAGAAGGGCGTAGAGCTCGGTGCTCGACGCGGAGTCGCCCTCGATCCCCTCGTAACTCTGCTCGAAGACGAGGCGGGCCGAGAGGGCGAGCGGTTTGTCGCGGGCATAGTTGTTGTTGAGGTAACCGCTGACGATAAGGACGCCTTTCGTGTGGATCGGCCCGCCGAGAGCCGCTTCTCGCTCGATATCCATGATACCCTCGCGCCCGACTCCTATGCTCGCGGTCACTTTCGACGGCCGGCCGAACATAAAGTCCCCAAGCCCCATGACCGAGAGGCCGTTCACCTGGCCGACCTTCTCGCCCTCGGTATCGATGAGGAAAATTCCCCGCCGGATGAACTCCTCGATCTTCTTCTGGATCAGGTTCGAGCGGTAGATCTTCTCCTCGATCGCCTTCGTGATGTGTTCTTTCCCGATCCGGTCGGCACCGCCTCCCGCCGCGTAGAAGTTCGCCTCCCTGATGAGGTCCGCGATCGCAGCAAACTGGGTCGAGAGTTTCTGCTTATCCGCGGCAAGCCGCGAACCGTACTCGATCACCCGGGCGATCGCCTCCCGGTCCAGGTGCCGGAGGCTCTCCTCCCGGACGAGGTTGCACATGAAGTCGGCGTATTTTCCGGCGTTCTCGTCGTCCCGGTCCATGACGATGTCGAAGTCGGCCTTGACCTTGAAGAGTTCCTTGAAGTCGGGGTCCATCCGGTAGAGGATCTGGTAGATCATCGGTGTCCCTATCAGGGCCACCTTGATGTCGAGAGGGATGGGCTCGGGCTTGATCGTCTTTGCCGTGATGAATCCCATCCGCTCTCCGGGCTCCTCGATGACGGCTTTCCCGGTCTTCAAGGCGGTCTTGAGCCCGTCCCAGGATAAGGGCGCCCGCAGGAGATCTTCGACGGTGAGGACCAGGTAGCCGCCGTTGGCTGCATGCAGCGACCCCGACCGGATCATCGTGAAGTCGGTCGTGAATATGCCGAACTGGACCTCTTTTTCGATCTTGCCGAGCAGGTTCTGGAAGGTAGGGTTCTGCTCGAAGACCACCGGCGCGCCGCTGGTCCCGGTGTTGTCGACGACGACGTTCACCTCGTACTTCCGGAACGGGAGCTCCCGGATGAAGGCCTGGAACTGGGGCGGAGCACCCGGCTGCTCGGGCATACCGAGGAAGGCCTGGAGGTTCTCGAGTATGTCGTCCTGGACGGCGTCGATGTATTCGGGGATCTCCGCGACGTCGGCGTACTTCTCTTTGAGTTCGGCGACCAGGTTTCCGATCGCGTAGAGGGCGATGTCGTGGTTCAGGCGCGTGGCCGCCTCGGCCCCCTGCCGCTCGATCTCCTGCACCTGCCGGAGCGTGCTCCGGAGTTCGGTGTTGAGGGCGTCGCGCCGCCGCTGGATATCCGTCCGCACGTCGTCGGGGAGGTTGATGAACTCCTCCTCGGGGACCGGCCTCCCGTTGATGATCGGTATGGTCAGGAGGCCGATGGGGCTCATCTGGATGACGAACCCCGCCTCCTGGGCACGCTGGTTGATCCGGGCGATGAGGTCGGCCCTGTTCCCCTGGAGCGATTGAAGGGTCTCGTCCCGGCGCTTGGCATACTCCTCGCTCTCGAACGCCCGCGGAAGCGCTCTTCTGGCATCCTCGATGAACCGTTTCATGTCGTCCCGGAACTCCGGCCCCCTCCCCGCCGGGAGGGCGATGGCGTTGGGTTCATACTGGTTTGCGAAGTTGTGGACGTAGACCCAGTCGCCCGCCCGGGGTTTGGCCTTTGCGAGCTCATCGAGGAAACTCCGGACGGCGGTCATCCGCCCGGTCCCCTGGGCGCCCGCGGTGTAGACGTTGAACCCGGGTTCCCGTATCTCAAGGCCGAACGCGAGCGCCCTCAGTGCTCGTTCCTGGCCGATGATCTCTTCGAGCGGCCGCATCTCTTCGGTGCTTGCGCACTTCACCTTTCCCGGTTCGTAAGCGTTCCGGTACTCTCCTATATCCAGAGGTTGAACCATCAGTCTCACCAGGTTTCTCTCGTTGCACCGCAGGGTGTCGCCCACCTTAAAAAAGATACCCCGGATGTCATGATGGGTGGTTTTAACCCAATTCGCGCTTATGTGTAGTATGATTGTGTGCGGTTCTCCCTGCACGAGACCGCGAAAAACAGGTGTCCCTATGAGAATTGCGATTGCACAGGACGGAAACCAGGTGTCCGGACACTTCGGGCACTGCGAAGGGTATGCGATCTTTGATGTCGAGGGTTCGATCATCTACCGGAGGGACGACCTCGAGAATCCCGGCCATGAACCGGGGCGGCTCCCGGTCTTCCTCGCGGAGCACAAGATCGACCTGATCATCGCCGGCGGAATGGGACCGCGGGCAGTCGACCTCTTCCGCGCGAACGGTATCGAGGTGCTCCTCGGCATCGGCGGCAACGTTGATTATGTAGCGCAGGACTATATCGCCGGCCGCCTCTCGCCGGGCGAGAGCTCCTGCCACCACGGCGCCGGCGAGGAGTGCGGCGGGCATTGATGGGGTGCATCGACCCATAAGATTATGCCCATATGAGTAATAATTTCGGAGTGCATCATATGATAGTCTGCATCACCGCCCGCGCCGCGGGCACGGAGGCCCCGGTCGAACAGCGGTTCGGCCGGGCACCCTACTTCGTCTTCGTCGATACGGAGACGGGGAAGTCCGAATCGGTTGAGAATCCCCTCGTCGACGCTGCCGGCGGGGTCGGGCCCCGGGCAGCCCAGGTCCTCTCGGAACACGGCGCAACGGTCCTCATCACCGGTCAGGTCGGCGGAAACGCCGCCCGTGCGCTTGGAACGGGCGGGATCAAGGCGTATGCCTACCGTGGGAGCGGGAGCGTTGCCGACGCCCTTGCGGCCTATACCGCCGGGAACCTGCAGCCGATCCCCCTCGCCTGAGACAGGGTTCGGCATGAAGATAGCGATTGCCAGCGGCAAAGGCGGGACCGGGAAGAGTACGGTGGCGGCGAACCTCGCCTACACCATCGCCCGCTCCCGTGACGTCGTGCTCGTCGACTGCGACGTCGAGGAACCGAACCTCCACCTCTTCTTCCCGGCCCCGGCCGTCGACGTGCCGGTGACGACCCCGGTCCCGGAGATCGACCCCGACCGCTGCACCCTCTGCGGGGAGTGCGGGAGGTTCTGCCGGTTCGGGGCGCTTGCCGTGGTGAAGGACTGCGTCCTCACCTTCCCGCACCTCTGCCACTCCTGCGGCGGATGCACCCTCGTCTGCCCGCAGGGAGCCATCCGGGAGGTCCCGCGGACCATCGGCCGGGTCGCGTGCTCGCGCCCGCTCCCGCGGCTGGTCCTGGTGAGCGGTATCTTAAACGAGGGGGAGGTGCAGGCTCCGGCGGTCATCCGGGCGGCAAAGATGTTTGCAGAAGGCCACCCGCTTATCCTCTACGATGCCTCCCCGGGTATCGCCTGCCCGGTCATCGAGACCCTCGAGGGGAGCGATTTCTGTCTCCTGGTCACGGAGTCGACGCCGTTTGGGCTGCACGACCTCCGTCTTGCCGTGGAGGTGGCCGAGACGCTCGGCATCCCCGCCGGCATCGTGATCAACCGGAGCGACGGCGAGGATGCGGCGACGGTTGCGTTTGCACAGGAGCACAACCTCCCCATCCTCATGACGATCCCGTTCTCGCGGGAGATCGCCGCTGTCCAGAACCGGGGCGGGCTCATCGGCCGCGACCTCCCCGGGTGGGAAGAACGGTTCATGGATCTCTTTACGGGGGTGAGCCCGTGATCCGGCTCGCGGTCGTGAGCGGCAAAGGGGGCACGGGGAAGACGATGGTGGCGGCGGCGCTTGCGGATGTGAGCAACGTGCCGCAGATCCTCGCCGACTGCGACGTCGACGCCGCAAACCTCTCCCTCCTCCTTGCGCCCCGGCGGCTCACCACGGAGGAGTTCCGGGGGCTCGAGGTGGCCCGGATCGATCTCGATGTCTGCCGCGACTGCGGGATCTGTGCGGACCGCTGCCGGTTCGGGGCGATCGTGCGCCGGGACGATGCCTGGGCGGTGGACCCCCTCCACTGCGAGGGTTGCGGCGTCTGCGCCTACGTCTGCCCGATGGGGGCGATATCGATGGAACCGCGCGTCTGCGGCGAGATCTACACCTCGGCGACGGATCTCGGGCCCCTCGCCCATGCACGGCTCTTCCCGGGCTCCGGGAACTCAGGGCTGCTCGTCACCGAGGTGAAGAAACGGGCCATGGCCCTCTCGGGGGGTGCCGACCTGCTGCTTGCCGACGGGCCGCCCGGGATAGGGTGCCCGCTGATCGCGACGGTGAGCGGTATGGATGCGGTTCTCGCCGTGACGGAGCCGGGTATCTCCGCGCTTCATGATCTGGAGCGCCTCGTGACGGTCTGCCGGCGGTTCGGTGTCCGGATATCCGTTGCCATCAACCGGTTCGACCTCGCAGAGGATATCTGCGCGAAGATAGAGGAGTACTGCGAAGCAGAGGGGATCCGCGTGGTGGGGAAGATCCCGTTCGACCCGGCGGTGGTCGAGACGGTGCGGGAGGGCCGGCCCGTGACCCGGACCGGTTC
>MPOY01000025.1 GCA_001896715.1 Methanoculleus sp. EBM-46 | reverse complement strand
CCCCTACCGGAGGTCGTGCTCCTGAACAAGACCGGCGGCGCCGACAGGGCCGACCTCGTGATCGTGCACGGCGACCGGTTCGGCTGGCTCTCGTTCGACCCGGTCGCCCGGAAGTTCAGCCTCGATATCGCCCCCGAGGCGCTCCCGCACATACTACCGCACGCAACGCGCGGTATCCTCGACCTCGAGGCCGAACCGGCCGTGATCGCCCATAGGGGGCGTATCGGCGGGAAGCGGTTCCCCCTCGCGGCCCCCGTGCCCGACGGGACGGTCATCGTCTCCTACAGGAACCGGTTCGGCACCGGCATCGTCAGGGACGGGCAGGTCCGGGTGAAAGAACTCGTTCCCGTCACCCCCCGACCCAGGCCCAACCCGGGATGGGACATGGTGATCGAGAAGAACCGCTACCACCTGAAGAACCTTGAGCGCAACGCCATCCGCACCGTCAAGAAGCACATGAGCGACCGGCCGTGCGTGAACGTCTCGTTCTCCGGCGGCAAGGACAGCGCCGTCGTCCTCCACCTTGCGAGAAAGGCCGGTGTGGAGAAGGCGTTCTTCATCGACACCGGTATCGAACTGCCGGAGACGGTGGAGTTCGTGGAGTCGCAGGGGGTCGAGATCATCCGAAAAAGCGGCGACTTCTTCCAGGCGGCCGAGAAGGCGGGACCGCCGGGGAAGGACCGCCGCTGGTGCTGTAAGCTCTTGAAACTCCACCCCCTGAAGAGCTACCTCGCCGACATCGGCCCCTGCGTCACCATACAGGGGAATCGCTGGTACGAGTCCTGGAACCGTGCCGATCTTGAGGAGACGAGCCAGAACCCGGCAAACCCCCTGCAGCTGAACATATCGCCCATCCGGAACTGGCGGGCGCTTGAGGTCTTCCTCTACATCTGGTGGCAGAAAATCCCCATAAACCCCCTCTACGAGAAGGGTCTTGAGCGGATAGGCTGTTACCTCTGCCCGGCGGCGCTCGAGAGCGAATACGAAGGCCTCCGGGCGATGCACCCCGACCTGATGGATCGCTGGGATGCGTTCCTCGTGCGATGGGCAAAAAAGACGGGAATGCCGGACGCTTACCACCGGTGGGGGCTCTGGCGCTGGCGGGTGCTGCCCCCGAAGATGCGCGAGATCTGCAGGGACAGGGGGATCGCTCTCAACGATGACTTTACATTGCGGGCAGTCACGGGTAGGGGAGAGAGCGGATGTGGCAGCGATGAAGACGGTACGATCCCGTGAGCCGGCGCCGCCGGCAGGAGCAGAGTTCACCCCCGAAGAGATCCGAAAGGACTTCCCTATCCTCGGTGGCATCGTCTACCTGGACAACGCATCGACGGGTTTCTCGCCGGAGCCGGTGGTGGAGGCGCTCGTCGATTTCGAGCACCGCTATCGCTCAAACGTCGGGCGGAGGGTTCACCGCCTGGCGCAGATGGCGACGCAACGCTACGAGCACGCCCACGAGAAAGTGGCCCGGTTCATCGGCGGCGAGGCAGGGGTCACGGTCTTTACGAAGAACGCCACGGAGGCGATCAACATGGTCGCGCAGGGGCTCTCCTGGAAACCGGGCGACCGGGTGGCAACGACCGTCCTTGAGCACCATTCAAACCTCCTGCCCTGGAGAGCGCT
>MPOY01000586.1 GCA_001896715.1 Methanoculleus sp. EBM-46 | reverse complement strand
TGCGGTCGGTATTCCAGCGGAGAGATGACCTCTCGGTCGTTGCCTCGGCGCCGTCGCTCTTTTCCGGGGTCCTCGACCATGAGGAACCGTTTTACAACTTCTTCCGGGTCTTTCACCTCCGGGAGCTCGACTGTGCCGAAGCAAAGGACCTCATGCGGAGGGTCGCGGAGGTCGACGGCGATACCGCCTTCATCGAGAACTTCGGGGACTACGAGCCCGGCATCGAGGCGCTCCGGCACCTCGTCGGCGGCAACCCGGGGCTGATGGTCCGGCTGTACGAGATCCTCTCGCAGTGCGGGGCGGGCAAGGTGGCGGAGGCCTTCTTCAGGCTGGCGGACGAGCAGACGCCCTACTACCGGGAAGTCTTCCGGAGGCTTCCTGGGCAGCGCCGGCTCATCCTCGATACGATCCTCGCCGCAGAGACCCCGCTCACCCCAAAAGACGTCGCAGAGCGCGCCCGGCTGAACCTCGCGACGGTGAACGCGCAGCTCCGGAGGCTGGAGGCCGAGGGCTACGTCGTCTCCCGCCCGATGAAGAAGAGGACGACCTACGAGGCCCGGGACCGGCTCTTTCGGATGTGGCGTGCGATGCGGCAGCCGGCCGGCCGTGACCGGGTGTTTGCCCTCATCGGGTTTTTAGAGGCCTGGCATGAGCGGCCGGCGGCCGTTGACGTATCATACCGGGGGGCGCCGGGCGTCAGGGAAGGCGTTGCCCCGCCGGACCGGATCGCGGCCGGAGGGCGGGAGGATGTGCTCGCGGCGCTGCAGGAGGCGGAGGGACAAACTGACGATCCGGGCCGGTTCGTGCATCTCGCGCTCGATCTCGCGGGGGAGGAACTGCTGGTCGGGAACCGGGCAAACGGCCTCTCGCTGATCCGGGCGGCGTATGCGCACGCCGGCAGCCTGGACCCGGCGACGGCACGAAGGATGACGATCGGGTTCCTGAAGCGGCTCGCCGGGGCGGGGGAGGTCTCCGCGGTCGGGAGCGCCGTCCGCGAGATCGTCGCGTCCGGGGGCGCCGGGTGGAAGGGGTT
>MPOY01000146.1 GCA_001896715.1 Methanoculleus sp. EBM-46 | reverse complement strand
TCTCTCTCACGACGGGCATCGCCGTCTCGTTGATACTGAGCGTCGTCCTCACCTCTCTTCGCGGAGGGGTGGGGTGCAGATCGCTTTAGCAATTCCTATCCCGGCATACATGCGAGAGAGTATTCTCCGGCCGGCCGCGCGGCCCGGTGCAGGGACTGCACGGGCAGGTGAGGCCCGCGGAGATCCGGCGACCGGTTTTATGCAACCGCTCAAACAGATAGTTATCTATGCCGGGTAGCACGAATCACGGTTCATCGGCACGCTTCATGGACGGCACGATCCCCGCCGCCCTCCTTGCCGCCGTGCGGGAGCAGCGACCGCTCATCCACCACATCACGAACAGCGTCACGGTCAACGACTGCGCAAACATAACGATCTGCACCGGGGCCGCCCCGGTGATGGCCGAGGCACCAGAGGAGGTGGCCGATATGGTCGCCGCCGCCGGCGCTCTCGTCCTGAACATAGGGACGCTCTCGGCGGCGCAGGTCGAGGCGATGCTCGCCGCCGGCCGGCGGGCAAACGACCTCGGCATCCCGGTCATCCTCGACCCGGTCGGTGCGGGGGCGACGGCGTTCCGGACCGGGACGGTGCAGCGCCTCCTTAATGCCCTCGAGATCGCCGTCTTGAAGGGGAACGCCGGGGAGATCGGTGTCCTTGCCGGGACCGGCGGGAGCGTCCGGGGGGTGGACTCCGGCGGAGTTGCCGGCGACCCCATCGAGACGGCCCGGGAGTGTGCCCGCCTGACCGGGACCATCGTATCGATGACCGGGGAAGTCGACGTCGTCACCGATGGGGAACGGGTCTTCCTCATCAGGAACGGTGTCCCGGCGATGGACCGCCTCTCCGGGACGGGGTGCATGGCCGCATCGGTCACCGCGGCGTTCGTCGCTGTCGCGGATGATTACGCGGTCGCGGCAGCCGCGGCGCTTGCAGCCTTCGGGAGGGCCGGGGAGCGGGCGGCAATCTCTGCCCGCGGGCCCTACTCGTTCCGGACGGCGCTCTTTGACGAACTTGCCGGGCTCTCCCCCGAGGACCTCGCCTGCCACGCGCGGATCGAGGAGCGATAAATGGGATACGACCTCTACGTGATCACCGATGAGGAGATCGGCCGGGGGCGCTCCCACGCGGAGCTTGCCCGCCGGGCCGTTGCCGGGGGCGCGGATGTGATCCAGCTCCGGGATAAGAGGCTCTCCGGTCGCGACCTCTTCCGGGCAGCCGTCGCCATCCGCGGGATCACCGCTGATGCCGGCGCGCTCTTCATCGTGAACGATCGCCTGGACGTAGCCCTCGCGGCCGGCGCCGACGGGGTCCACCTCGGCGAGAACGACCTCCCCGTCGGGGAGGCCCGGCGGATCGCCCCGCCGGGGTTCGTCATCGGTGCCTCGGTGAGCTCCGTCGCGACGGCGGTCCGGGCCGCGGCGGAGGGGGCCGACTACGTGGCGCTCAGCCCGACGTTCGCGACCGCATCGAAGGACGATGCGGGTCCGGGATACGGGCTTACGATGCTCGCGGAGATTCGGGCTGCGGTTTCCCTCCCCCTCGTCGCGATCGGCGGGATCACCGCAGCAAACGTCGCCGGCGTCATCGCCGCGGGGGCGGATGGCGTCGCGGTGATATCGGCGGTCGTGGGAGAGGATGACGTCACCGCCGCGGCACGGGACCTCCGGACCCGGATCACCGCCGCGAAGGCGGGGCGCCGCTGAATCCGGCTCCCGGGTTCCTGAAGGCAGGATCCTGCCCGGACACAAACCCTCTTCACTTCCGCCGCATAACGCCCTCAGGAGAATATCCATGACCGGCATCGCATTCACCCCTATCGGTACCGTCCGTTCCCCCCACCACGACCCACGCGACATGCCTATCCAGCCCGTCGGCGCCCGGGGCATCCGGGGTACCATCGAGCTTGACCCGACCTATGCCGCCGGACTGAGAGACCTCGAAGGGTTCTCGCGGATCATCCTCCTCTACCACTTCCACCGATCGGAGGGCTACGCGCTTGAGGTGGTTCCGTTCCTCGACAAGACGCCTCGCGGCGTCTTTGCAACCAGAGCACCCCGCCGCCCGAACGCAGTCGGTATATCGATGCTCAGGTTGATCGCCGTCGACGGTGCGACGCTCACCGTCGAGGACGTGGATATACTGGACGGCACCCCGGTCCTCGATATCAAACCCTACGTCCCGGCCTTCGACGCGTTTCCCGACGAGCGCGCCGGGTGGCTGACCGCGACATCGGGGGCGGCCCGCACCATGCGATCGGACGGCCGGTTCTGCTGACGATCCCGGCGGGGCCCCGGGTCGACCGCAAAGGACACCCTGTACCGCCCCATCGCGACCGCTGCAGATACCGGGGGTACGGCAACCGGGTAGGGGAGGATAGCAACCTTCAACAGGGAGTATGTCAGATAAAACAGTTTAACATAACCTCAAAGTAAATAATAGTTCTTTAATACCGGCAGGTGGGTACCG
>MPOY01000514.1 GCA_001896715.1 Methanoculleus sp. EBM-46 | reverse complement strand
GGCGGTGATGATGACACCGGATATGAGGAGCGCCTGCCAGTGGGGGATGCCGAAGAGCCAGACAAGCACGATGGTGATCGCGGCATACTGCCCGACGAGGTAGATCAGCGAGACGACGATGCCCGAAACGGCCGAAAGGCCACGGAGCGCCCGCGGGCTCTCGAACCGTTCCGCAAGGTAGTCCTGGATGGTCAGGTAGCCCCGTTCCTTCCCGACGGCGTTCAGTTTCACCCCAAAGACGATGATGCAGAACGAGGCCGCGAGCGGAACGAAGATCTGCTCCCATATTCCCGGCCAGCCCGACGTGTATCCAAAGCCGCTCACGCCGAGCAGGGTCATCCCGCTGCAGATCGAGCAGACGATCAGGATGGTGAAGACCCAGAACCCAAGCGACCTTCCGGCAACGATGTAGTCCTCGGTGTTGTGGATCTTTTTTGAGGCCCAGCTCCCGATACCGATGAGCACGACGAAGTACAGCCCGACCAGGGCGAGCGTTACAATATCCGCCATTCAAGAGGCCTCCCTGAACCGGAGTCCCCAGAGGGCGAGGACTACGAGGACGAACGCGACAGCGCCGCCTACGAAGAGTCCCGTGTGAAGAGGTAGTGCGAAGAACATACTGTGTCAGTGTGTGACACGCTATCATATAACACAATCGATCCGGATGAGGAGGCCCCACCGATGGAAGGTCCGGGCAACCAGATCAGGCGAAAGCTATCGCATGCATATCGCAGCTTTTGCCCGCAAATTGCCCTTGTGGGCGGGCCTTCCGGTGCCGTCCCGACCGCAAAAATGGCGCCGGGAGTGCCCCGGCGTCAGTGCCGGCGGGGCGCGTCCTGGCCGGGCGATTGGATGAACCAGCCGGTCCGGGTATTGGCGAGTGTCTCTTCGGAGTTCCGGGTGGAAAGACGGCTCGCGACGATCATGGCGAGGGCGGAGAACGCGAGCGCAAAGAGGCTGAAGTGCACGGGAAGCGGCGCCACGAACTGGTGCCAGTAGCCGAAGGCTGCTGCCGCAACGAGCCCGACCACCATGCTCGCGATCGCACCCCCCGCTGTCGCGCCGCGCCAGTAGAGCCCGGCGAGCAGCGGGACCGCAAACGTCGCGAGCATCACGCCGATACCCATCCAGATCAGCCACGCGAGCATCTCGGGCGGGTTGATGGCAAGCAGGAGCGTGCCGCCGGCCCCGAGGACGAGGGCGATCTTTGAGACGAGAAGCACCTCTCTGTCGGATGCCGAGGGCCGGAGGATGTTCTTGTAGATATCCCACGCAAACGAGGTGCCGACGGTGAGCATCAGCCGGTCGGTCGTGGACATCACCGCCGCGAGGACGATCACCGCAAAGAACGCCCAGAACGCCACGTTCGGCATCGCATGCTCGACGCCGACGATGAAGGAGTAGTCCTGCGCGTTCACGGCGTCCGGGAGGACGAGCCTCCCCTCCTCGACGAGCGACCGGACGGCGAACCCGACAAGCTTGACGAGGAGCATCACGACCGCGTAGATCAGGAAGGCAACGAGCGGCGCCCACTTGAAATAACGTGCCTCTCTTGCGGCAAGGACGTTGTTGACGACGTGCGGCGCGCAGGCGAGCCCGACCATCAGGAGGATCGCAAACGAGAAGAGGAACTCCGGCGTCGCGTAGGCGTACGGGGCATACGCCGCCGGGAACCAGGGGCCGACGAAGTTCGGGTCGACGCCGGCAAGGACCGTGTTGATGTGGGTAAGCCCGCCGGCGCTCATGATCACCGGCGGCGCCATCAGGAGGACGCCGAGGATCAGGATGCCGCCCTGGATGAGGCCGGCCCACGATACGGCGTAGAGCCCCCCGACGACCGTGTAGGCGGTGATGATGACACCGGATATGAGGAGCGCCTGCCAGTGGGGGATGCCGAAGAGCCAGACAAGC
>MPOY01000345.1 GCA_001896715.1 Methanoculleus sp. EBM-46 | reverse complement strand
GGGGTTCTTTTCGTTCGGGAAGAGGACCGCCCGCGTCCCGGGGAGCGGGACCGGGTCTCCGCCATTCGATGCGGCAAGATCGAGGACCCGCTGCCAGAGGCGGTCGCAGGCGGCCTCGGGGCAGACCCGGCAGTAGCGGTTCGACGGCGGCGTGCCGTCGCCGGCGTAGTGGCGGCAGAAGTTCAGGTCCATGGTATCTTTACCGGTAGATGATGCTCCGATGCCCGGCCCCCAGGATGAGGACCAGAAGGCGCTCGTCCTCGACGACGAGCACCACCCGGTACTCGCCCACCCTGAGCCGGTAAACCGGTGTCCTGGTGAACCCGGCCAGTTTCCGGACCTGCGCATATGGGTCATTTCGGAGTCCGGCAACGACCTGGATAATCCGGATGGCCGCCCTGGGGGGGAGCCTTTTGAGATCCCGCCGGGCCCGGGCGGTGTATGTGACCGTGTAGGTCATTCCTTTGCACCGAATTCTCTCTCGATCTCATCTTCGGTGTAGAGCCGGCCAGCTCGGATATCCTCGAGGGCTTCCTCGATACCCCGGATGGCCTCCTCTGATAAGGGCTCATCGTCGACGGCCATATCGATCAGGCGGGCAATGACGTCGTTGTAGGATTCTTTTGGATGGCGCTTCAGGGCCGCGAGGCGGCTCTTGTTCTCGGGGGTGACCCAGACTGTAGTGGAGGACATGTTAATGCCTATAGGTTGTTGCAGGTCTTGATACATGTGGTCGAGCAGGCATGCCCCTTCCCATTCCAGCACATGCCATCCCGCATCCCGGGAACAGGGGCACGCATGGATACCACAGTCTTGTCGGATCTTGTCCTGCTGCAGTCCTGCGTTGTACAAACTCCTGGCAGTGGCCGCGCGAGCGTATCGATGATCCGATAGTTCTTCCTGGATATGCAGGCAATTGCTGACGATCCGCGGTGCTATTGAGAAGATACTCTGTCGCTCATCGATCAAGAAGAGCCGTGCGGTGTGAGAGTGTAAAGGCAATTTTCCCTCGCTGGCGCAGGGGATCTCCTTACCCCGAGAGGTGAAGGGAGGCGGCACCCTCTCTCCTGATATGGGCCTGCAACGTGCCGTTGTATCCCTATCCCTTTCCCGGCACAGGACTCCGTGCATGGCAGTAAAGGCTAAATCTTCTGAATCACAAGGGCAGCCGGTCAAGGGATGTGGGGAATATGCGAAGAGTGGGGGTCTGCATCGCTGCTATTTACGCCGTCGGAATGCTTCTCGTTGCAGCGGCGTGTGCAGGTGGGTATCCGGGCATTGCCGATGCACTGGATACAGGCATGGTTGAGACTCAGGCAGAGCAATCGGCCGCAAGAGCAGGCACCGTTACGCTTCCGCACACCGGCCCCACGGAAAATACTTATAGCAACGGCACTACGGTCGTGTATTTCCCTGCGGGCTGGGTTAGTGGCCTTCGAAATGCGACACAAAATGCAGACGTCGGGTTTGACTCAGGCTACGCCGGGAGTAGCGGCGAGACAAAGTACCTAAATAATCTCACTGCCGCTCTCGATCCCTATGATCATATCAGACTGCGAGAAGGATACAAACTCGAAGGATACTGGGTATCCGACTATCTGCAGGCGTATGTCGTCCCGTTTGTCGTAGAAGAAAACGTAACCGCTCTGCCGATGACAAACAGGACCCGGCTCCTGCCGGAGGGAGCAGATAAGAATATCTCGCGGTATATCGAAGGAGATGACTCGCCCGAGTCGTACCTCGAAGCATCGGTGTTTCTCAGGGAACTGTATGCGATCGGTGCGTGGTGGCATGCAAGGATTGGATGGCCTCAGCAGACCGTTCTCGAATCCCCGGAGATGCCGGGTGTCGCCATAAACTCGACGCATGCGACGGTGACGATACACACGGAAGAGCTCTACTGCGGCTACCGGACGGTAACCCGGTATATCGATACGTACTCGAGGATGAATTACGAAGTTTCGTCAGCAGAAAGGACGACGGTATCGCAGGAAGCGGATCCAAGGTGGCCTTGCTATTGAGTGTGCCGAACCGGGGCCCGCACTTTGTCTCCCCATCGAAGGCCCCAGGAAACCTGATGAGGAATGCACGCCGGGCCGCCTTATCTCTGCGGAGCCCGCGGCCTTCCCGCTTCGCCCCGATGGCCCGGCGGTCGGCCGGGTCCGATCGTTGTGCGTCGCCGGCATCGCATAAAATTGGTTGTGAGACACCAAAGGGCGCTTCATGGCCCGCAAAATGTGTTGTGGCTCATAGGTGTCCCGCAACCGCCTCCGAGATATGGTTTGTGCATACCGGAGTATGTACAAGATCCGTTGTGTATATCAGAACCTGGATTTGATATACACAAGTGGGTTTGTTGGTACCAGAATACTCACAACCGGTTCCCCTCGGTGATGGCGAGCAGGCGCGGGAAGGCATACGTGCTCGCCCTTCGCCCCGCCCCCCTC
>MPOY01000329.1 GCA_001896715.1 Methanoculleus sp. EBM-46 | reverse complement strand
GCCTTCGGCGCTCCTCCCCCGCCCCCTTCCGGGGGGCGTGGGCAGTGCATGGCGATATCAGGGGAACAGCCGTATCCGGCTCTTCTCCAGGATCTCCCCATGCACTGGACCGTGGGGATATCGCCATTGGGGGTGGGGCCGACGGGGAGGGGGAACTCGTTCCCCCTCCCCTGTCTCCTACGCTCCCAGAACTCCGAATATCCCACCGACCCTGTCCGGGTTCCTTGTAGATGGGTACCCAAGGAACTCGCCGGCACCCCACCCCACCCGCGCCTTCGCAGGAATACCCATACGCTTCTCTCCGCTTTCCTCCCCGTAGAGGATACCCGTACGTTGCTCTTTGTTCCCCCTCTCCATCAGGCTTCGGGCATGCGCCCGGTGAGACCTCACGGGGCGGTTTGGTGGAGTATCGATCGTGCGGAGGTCTCCCGGGCTTGCTTTGGGCGGCAGAGCCTCGCAGAACCCCCCTCGCCCGCCCTGCAACCTGCAGGCGGCCGGGACGGTGGATACATCTATATAGGTACCGCCCGATAATGGCGGCCGATGGCAGTAACGCTCCCCAAAAACTTCAGTGAAGTCAAACGGCACCTGCAGGAACCGCTCATCCGGAATTCGTTCTTCATCATGGCGTCGTCGCTTGCCGCGGCGGGATTCGGATTTTTCTTCTGGATGATCGCGGCACGACTCTACTCGCAGGCGGAGGTGGGCGTTGCAACCGCCTTGATGTCGTCCATGGGGCTCCTCATACTCATATCCCGTCTCGGCCTGGACCAGTCGGTGATCCGGTTCTTTCCCAGCCGCGACAAGAACGGGGTGCTCGGGACCGCCATCATCGTGCCGACAGCGGTGGCGCTCGGTGCAGGGCTGATCTTCATCGCCGCGGTCGAGGTCATATCGCCCGAGCTTGCGGTCGTCAGGACGGTCGCGCCACTCTATCTTGCCTTCCTCGGGGCATACTCCGTCACCTGGGTTCTTGAGGGTGCGTTCAACGCTCTCCGGAAATCGGAACACTACTTCGCCTTGAACCTGCTCTATGGATCGCGGATCCTCTTTCTCATCCCCCTGGTCTTCCTCGGGGCGATGGGGATCTTCAGCGCCTTTGGCCTCTCGTTCGTCCTCGGTCTCGCCCTTGCCCTCGTCCTCCTTGCCCGGTGCTCCATACGGCCGACACCGGGTATCGACCGGGTCTTCCTGCGGGAGGCGTGGCAGTTTTCCGCCGGCGCATACATCGCCGGGATGCTGATCTCCGCCCCGAACATGATCATCCCGATCATGGTGCTCCACGTGCTCGGGGCCGAGAGCACCGCGAGTTACTACATCACCTACGCCATCGTCTCGATCCTCTTCATGATCCCGTACGCGTTCACGACATCGCTCTTCGTTGAGGGGAGCCACGGGGGGGAGATGAAGAGGAGCGTGTTCCGGACGCTCGCGAGCATGTTCGCCCTGCTCATACCTGCGATCATCGGGCTTTCCCTCTTCGGGGAACAGATCCTCAACCTGATCGGCAAAGACTACGTCGAAGGGGTGGCCTTGCTCCAGGTGCTCGCGCTATCCGCCCTGTTCGTCTCCGTCTGCCAGACCTTCATATCCATCGCCAAGGTCCGGAGCGATATCAAAAGCCTCATCCTCCTCAGCGGATTCGTCAGCGTCGCCCTGCTCGGGCTCGGTTACACCCTCATGCACCGGTTCGGCCTCATCGGCATGGGCTACGCGTGGCTCGGCACATATGCGGCAGGCACGCTCCTCGTCGGCCTTATCCTGAAGAGAAAAGGGTGGATGTAACTTCGGGGTGCAGGCCGGGAGGTCTCTTCCCCCTCCGACACCCCCGGAAATCCGTGAAACCCGGTTTTGGCCACACGGTGGCCGCCCCCTCACCGGTAGTAGACGGAGGAACCGGCGTTGTCATAGATCCGGTTCTGGTTCTCGGTGAACCTCCCGGCATCGGTGTAGTCCGCCGCAGTTACCGCCCGCTCCCGCACCTCGATCCGGACGCTCTCCCGCACGAGGTTATACGTACCGAGGTAGAGGTAGGAGCCCGGTTCTATATATGACGCATTTGCCGGGAGATATCGCTGGTGATCCGGGTTGAACCCGAGAAGGAGCCACCAGCGCATGCCGTCGACGTAGATGGGCCGTCCGCTCCCTTCCGATATGAGCCACCGCGCCCCCTGCACCTCTTTATTGTTGAAGACCGGTTTGTCCCCGGAAGTCTCAAGCGCCATCGACGTGGGGCTGTCGCCCGTGACCTGGTAGATGAGGCCGGTGTTAAAGAGGAGGAAGACGACGAAGAAGACCGAGAGCGCTTGAAATGCCGTTCTCATGAGCGGCAGGGCCGTGATCGCACGGACCCTCCCGGCGACCGCCTCATAGAGCGCTATGCCGCCGATGACTGCGAACGGGGCAAGGAGGATCAGGGTGATGTGGTAGAGCCGGCTGGTGTTGAGCGAGCTTGCGAAGAAGGGAACGGCGATGCCGGCTATGTTGACGAGGAAGAAGACGATCGATATGGCGAGATACTCGGGCTCGATCCGCCACCTGCCGCGCCGGGCAAGGGTTGCCAGCAGCCCCACGGCGATGAGCCCCTGGGTTGCGATATGGACGATCTTTGCCAGGCTGTGCAGGGGCGTGACGGACTGGCTGGCGAGGATATACATACCCTGGATGGTCGCGGGGTTGAAAGGCTCCGCAAAAAGGGTGTTTACTATCTTATCCCCGATGCCGGTGATGGTGGCAAATGCCGTGCCTTCGGCTACCGTCGAGTACCAGAGGTAGGTGAGGATAGCAAGGATGAAGATGTAGGGGAGGACGAGCGTCTGGAGGCGTGGCCGGGGTTCGTGCGAGGCGAGCGGGTCGTGTGCCAGGGTGCCCGCCATCCCGCGGAGCTTCTCCAGGATGCCGGACGGCAGGTAGTCGGGAAGGATCAGCAGCAGCCATGCCGGTACGAGCGAGAAGAGATAGATGTACGAGAGCCCGTAATGCGAGACGATCATGGCAAAACCGAAGGTGATCATGAGGAACGCCCGCCTGCTCCGGTCCATGGATTTGTCGACCATCGCAAGCACGGTCAGCACGAGGAAGAGTTCCGCGACCTGCTGGCGGGCAAGGGAGATCATCTCGGTATAGAACGTGAAGAACGACATGAAGAAGAAGACCGAGAAGAATCCAATCTT
>MPOY01000294.1 GCA_001896715.1 Methanoculleus sp. EBM-46 | reverse complement strand
TTCCTGAAATCGAAGATCGTTGGCAGAAAACTGGGCGGTATTGTGAAGGCCGCGTCCTCCGTTTTGAAAGAAGTGACCAGCATCCATATGAATGGTAGATTGATCACAATCGCGACGAACAATACCATTAGTACCACTATTGTTCTCAGGGCGATATGAGGTTTTTTTCTCATGAGTAATGCACCCTCTTTTTGCTGACCGCGAATTGAATTAGAGTGAGAACTACCATCAAGGCGAACATAAACACGGCGATGGCCGAGGCGTAACCGAATTTAATATACTTGAAGGCATTTTCATACAGGTAGTAGGTTATGACCTGGGTGCTCTTGGCCGGTCCGCCACGCGTCATGACAGATACGGAAACGAAGACCCTGAAAGAGGCGATGAACTGCATGATAACAACGAACAGCGTGGTCGGTGAGAGGAGCGGAAGAGTTATACTCCTGAACTTATCCCAGGAGGTTGCACCGTCGATCTCTGCTGCTTCGTAGTAAGTCCTTGGTATAGTCTGAAGTCCGGCCAGAAAGAGAACCATATTGTAGCCCACACGTTTCCAGACGCCAACGATTATCAGCGCGAGCAGAGCATAATTGGGATCACTCAACCATTTGATGTTATTTATGCCGAACCACGAGAGAAAATAATTCATCAGTCCGAAATTTGGTTCATAAAGCCATCCCCAAATGACGGCAGCCGCGGCCATCGAGGTTACAACGGGGATATAAAAGAGAGTTCTGAAGATTCCCTTTCCCTTCAACCACTCGATATTCAACAACATGGCTAAAAGGAGGCCTAAAACAACCGAAGGAACGACTGTGCCAAGAACGTAAAGGACCGTTGTCCAGAGAGAGTTCCAGAAATCCGGAGTCTCGAACATCCTTATGTAGTTTTCCAGACCCACCCACTTCATCGGTCGGATCATGTTCCAGCTGTGAAACGATACGTAGAAAGCCCAGGCCAGTGGAAGATAGATAAAAACCACCTGAACAACGAGTGCGGGCGTAACCGTCAACCAACCGGTCATAACCTCCCTGGAACGACGCCGCAAGTGTATCACCCCTCTTATCCGAAAGTACGCAAAATTAGTTACAGCGATTATGACGGCAAAATTCAGGCACGAGATCAAAAACCAGATCAAAAAAAAAGAAAGCCGACGCCATAAAGACGCAACTTTCTCATCATCTCTGTCACGCTATGAATAGTTTAGCATATTCATCAACGCGAAATCAACCTGCGGGAAATGTTGGCTCTTCGATCGTCCTTTCGTGTTATCATTCCCAGCGGGAGAATGAATCATCATATAAGGAAGGGATTATCTGAAGCGGGGTGACTGGATTGCCGAAAGTACCGATAGAGGAAAATTACATTGAGAAAGACGAGTTTCGTTTCGATGGAAAGACGGCTCTGATACTCTCCGGCGGCGGCGCGAGGGGCAGCTACCAAATAGGCTGCTGGAAAGCCCTCAAGGACCAT
>MPOY01000537.1 GCA_001896715.1 Methanoculleus sp. EBM-46 | reverse complement strand
GGTAGGGGCCGCGTCAACCGGCCCGTGCGAATAAGGACGACCTTTGAACCGTCAACCTTCGCACCCATTAAATTGCTGCCCTGTGCCCCGCAAGGGGCCCCGGCAGCAAGCCCCACCCAAAAGGCGCGGGGTAGTTGACCCGCTCCCACCGGTAGTAGGACCGTCGCCTGCACCTCTCGATCGGTCTTTGCCTCCAGTGCCGGCACCCGATCGCGATCGACCCGGCTCCCGTCGCCGATGATCAGGACGACGATGTCGCTCTGCCCATCATAGGTCCTCGCTACGGTGCTCCCTGTAGAATCGCGACCGCGATACCCTCCGGCGCGAGCTCTTCGATGCCGGCCCGGACGAGAAAAAGGGCCATGCAGGCTCGCTTCAACTCCCGGACGGCAAAAGAATCGTTATCAGGAGAGAGGAGCCCTCCTCACTCCCGCCGGACGACGTGGACCGACTCCGGCGCGAACGATACCTCGACCTGGCTCCCCTCCCGGATATCCAGGTCATCCACCTTCTTCCAGGAGAGGATCGACGTGATCATGAACCCGCAGTCGACCGTCACCCTGCTGAACGGCCCGCGGGGGACGATGGCGGCCACCGTGCCCGAGAGAACGTTCCTCCCCGGGGCAGCGGCGCCCCCATCCGCCGGGGCGATCCGGATATCCTCAGAGCGGATGCAGAGAGCGACCGCTTCCCCCGCCCCGAACGGCGACCGTGCCCGGATGCGGATGCCGCCGACATCGACAGCGGAAGAACCGTTCTCGCTGACGACGACGCCGTCGACGATGTTCTCGACGCCCACGAACCGGGCGACCTCCCGGCTCGCCGGCAGGGTGAAGACCTCCCGCGGCGACCCCACCTGCGCAAACACGCCCTTCATCAGCACGCCGACCCGGTGAGCGAGCCGCTGCCCCTGGTACATATCATGGGTCGAGAAGACGATCGTCGTCCCGCGATCGCGGTTGATCCGGAGCACCAGATCCTCGATCAGGGCGACCGAAACCGGGTCTAAGTTCGCGGTCGGCTCATCCATCAGGAGGATGTCGGGCTCGATCACTATCGCCCGGGCAAGGGCCACCCGCTGCATCTCCCCGCCCGAGAGCGTCCGCGCCCGCCGCTCTTCGTAACCGGCAAGGCCGACCATGCGGAGGACCTCCTTGACCTTCTCACGGATAGCCGCTTCCCCCACCCCCCTGAACCGGAGGCCGACGGCGATGTTCTCGTAGACCGTCGTGTTGAAGGCGGCCGGCTTCTGAAAGACCATCCCCATCATCCGGCGGACGGCAAGACCCCTCTCCGGCTCCCTGTGGATATCGGTGCCGCCTATCCGGATCGTCCCTCCCGTGGGCGTATCGAGGAGATCGATGAGGCGCAGCAGGGTCGACTTCCCCGACCCGGAGGGGCCGATGACGGCAAAGATCTCTCCCGCCTCGATCCGCGCCGTGACGCCGGTGAGCACCACCGTGCTACCGAACCGCTTTGCGACGTCGACACATTCAATCATCGTTCTACCTGTGCTGTATCCTGGTTATGGCGAGGTTCACGCCGAGGGCGATGGCAAGCAGTATGATACCGAGCGCTATCGACGTGGGGATGTTGCCCATCGACGTCTCGAGCGATATCGCGGTCGTCAGGGTCCGGGTCGAACTCGCAAACGACGACGCCATGATGTTGCCGCCGACGAGGATCGCCGCCCCGACCTCGGATATCGCCCGGCCAAATCCGACCGCGACGGCCATGAGGATGGCAAACCGTGCCTCCTTCATGATATTCACGAGAAACTGGAGGCGCGTCGCCCCGAGCGAGTAGAGGGTATCCCTGATGACCGGATCGACCCCCGAGAGAGCCGCTATCGTAAGGCCGGTCATGATCGGCAGGATGAGCACCGTCTGGGCGATGATCATCGCCGTCGGGGTGAAGAGCAGCCGCATGAACCCGAACGGCCCGACACGGGATATGAGCAGGAAGATGAGGAGGCCGACGATGACCGTCGGCAGGGAGTAGAGCGTCTGGATCAGGTTGATGAGGCTTTTTTTCCCCCGAAACGAACCGAAGCTGATCGCGGCGCCGAGCGGGACGGAGATCAGAGTGGCGGCGATCGTCGCGGTGAACGAGACGATGATGCTCCGTGCGGCGATGGCCATCACGTCGGGGTCGAACGTGGCGATGAGCTTTGTCGCCTCTATGAAGCCCTCGATGATCTCGTACATACTCTCTCCAGTCGTGGGTCGTCGAAAGCAAAAAAAGGGTTGGAATCAGGGGCCATCTGCCGGATCACGCGATGGGATCCGTCACTTCGGCCTCGGTCACGCCGATCTTCTCCCAGTCCTTCTGGGCGGCGTAGAAGAGCGGCTGGCCGTACTTATCGACGCCGAAGGATGCGATCTCCTTCTGGACATCGTCGGATATCATGAAGTTGACCCAGTCCTTCGCAATCGTGCTGTTGATATCGGGGTACTTCGCAGGGTTGATCTGCATGGCGCAGTAGACGTTGAGGAGCTGATCGCCCTCATCCACGAGCGTCACGAGGTCGAGGTTGCCCTTGTAGGCAAGGTAGGTCCCGATATCGGAGAGCGTATAGGCCTCCTTCTCGTTTGCCATCGTAAGGGTCTCGCCCATGCCCTTCCCGGCCTCGAGGTACCAGTCGCCGGAGCCCTGGATATCCGTCGAGTAGTTGAACCCGGCTCCCTTCCAGAGGGCCTGCTCCTTTGCGTGCGTCCCCGACGCATCGCCGCGCGAGACGAAGACGACGTTCTTGTCGGTCATTCCCTTCTCCCGGATGGTGGCAAACGCCTTCGTGGGCTCCATGCCCTTGATGCCCGCCGGGTCGGCCTCCGGCCCGATGAGGATGAAGAAGTTGTAGGCAAATACGCGCCGGTTGATGCCGTAGCCGTCGGCGAGGAAGACATCTTCGCGCGCGCGGTCGTGCACCATCAGGACGTCCACGTCGCCCCGCTGCCCGTACTCGAGCGCCTTGCCCGTTCCGGCGGAGATGACCAGCACTTCGGCGTTGTACTGCTTCTCGAAGATCGAACTGAGATGGTTGAGGAGCTTGGTGTCGTCAAGACTCGTCGTCGTAGCGATACGGAGTTGCTGCTTTTCTGCAGGCGTTGGGTCGGTCGTCGTCCCGGTACAGCCGCAGATGAGCAGGAGAGCGACCATGACGGCCGCAACTGCAAAAAGGGTTCTTCGCTGCATAGTTCTCAATGATCTGTCTCAATACACATATTTAAATAGGACTGTTTTGTGTTAATGGTAACTTAGTATATTTAATAAAAAAGTGTTGACCAGAGAGGCCGTCAGGCCCGGATGATGGTACCGACCCGCTCCCCGTTCACGGCTTTTGTTATGTTGCCCGGCACATGGGCGTTCACTATCTTGATCTCTTTCACGTGGACGGCGTCGCGGAGGAGCCGCACCGCCATATGCTCGAGCACCATGTCCTCCAGGTCCATCTTCAGGAGTTCATCGGCCGTGATATCCGCGATGAACTCGGCATCGGGGTTTATGAACGGGTTCTCCGTATAGAGCCCATTTACGTTCTTCCCGAGGATGCAGTTCTTTGCGCCCACGACCTCGGCCATCAGGAACGCGCCGGTATCCGTCCGGTGCGGCGGGATGCTCCCGAGTTCCGGCGGGTGCTCGTAGAGGCCGTAGGGCGGGGTGCCCTGGACGACCGGCAGCATCCCGAGCGATATGAGCGAGGGGAGGTTTAAGAGGTCGCCAGTGCTGATCCGGACGCCGTTGTACCTCGAGAAGAGGAGGGACATCATGATCGCGTTCTGCTCGCTGATCTTGCCCGCGAGTTCCGCAAGCACCCCGGTCGGCATGCCGAGGTCGATCCCGACATCGAGGATGTGCCGCGTCCGGGCGCCGCCGCCGGTGGCGATCAGGATCTTGTGGTTCCGCGAGAGTTCTCCGATCTCTTCGATCAGCGGGTAGATCACGTCCCGCCCGTAATCGATGACACCGTGACCGCCGATCTTGATCACATTCAGGTCGGGCATGATCCTGATCTGCCGGACACCGGCAGTCTTTCGCATCAGGCCCCGCCGGACAAGGCTCTCGCCCGCAAGTTTCGACTCCATCTCAAACCGTTCTGCCATGATCAAACCTCACCATAGTGTACACGGGGAAAGTATTAAGTATCTTCCGGATATACCTGGTGATATACCACCTGGTATTGGGATGTGGAGACCATGAAGATCTATGCACGTGAGCGTCAGAAAGTCGGCACCGGCGTGAAACAACCCCGGTTCCGCGTCGTCGCCGTCGTCGAAGAGAAGGGCGAGGACAAGCACCTGAAGGTGGAGAGCACTCACTTCAGAAAGATAGAGCTCGAACAGATCGCAAAGGACATCGGCGCCGAGGTCATCTATCTTGAGGAGATGCCCGAAGAAGAGCGGGGCGAGATGAAGGCGGAAGCGGCGTAACCAGACCGACCCTCTTTTTTCTTTCCGAAAACCAGTACTTCTGCGATCGCATGTCCACATACGAACACGACGACATATTCGAGGCGGCCATCCGGATCCTCCTTGAAGAAGACCGGTGCATAACCGTCAGCTTCTCCCCGGGCGGCGTATCCATACGATTTCCCACAACCCGGAAACTCGCCGAATATCTCGATATTCCCCACTACTACGTTCTCCCCCGGTTCGGGATCATGGAGCATGACGGGCTGATCCGCAGGGCGGAGCGGGTCGGCATCTCCACCACGGCGGCGGGAACGGTGCGGCTTCTCGCGGTCATGGCGGAGCGCTACAGGGAACGCGCAGAAGAGGTCCTCGGCAGGGAGGTCTTCTCGGCGCTGCAGGCCCGCGCCGGAGCGGGGCCGGAGAGGTGAAGGACTCTATCACGACGCATGGCGGCACGCACCAAAAGATCCCCTGCGCGGTCGACGATGCGGCGCCGGCACCCTCCCCCTTCATGTAAGGCCCGGCCGTTGCGGGAGATCCCCCGGGTGCAGAAGGATGTATCGCAGCCAAGATACGCTGCTTAGCGCACCCGGAGGAGGGAAGGGGCGTAGAGGGCCTCACCCGCACTCTTCATCGCCGTCATCATCATCGTCGACGGCATGCAGGACCTCGCGGAGGGTAAACCGGAACGCCGCGCCGAGGTCCGGCCGCCCTTCCACCCGGTCCTCCACCCGTATCGTACCGCCGTAACGCTCGATGAGGGTGCTGACGATGAAGAGACCGAGCCCGTCGCCGCACCCCTCGGTCCACCCCCGATCGTTTCGGTGAAAGAACGACTCCTTCACGGAGTCAGGGATACCCGGACCGGTATCCTCGATGGAGACGAGGACGTTCTCGCCGTCGTAATCCTCCACCCGGATGACGATCCGGATGTCCGAACCCCCGAACCTGACGGCACTCCGGATGAGGTTTGAGAAGACCTCGCAGAGGAGGTCGTCCGCCCAGACCGGGCAGCGAATGCCCGAAAAATCGATGTCGATACCGGGAAAGGCCTCGATCTCCCCTCTGATGACCGCGTCGAGGTCGATCGGCCCGAGATCGGATGCATCGTGGTGGATCCGGCGGATCGTGGTGACGTTCCTGAGGATACCGGCGCTCTTCTGGATGCTGCTCTGGATCCTCCTCACGTACTGCGCGGTCTCGCCCTCCAGCATCCCGATGAGGAGATCCGTGTAAAGGTTCGATACGTTCTCGGCGTTCTTGATATCGTGCGTCATGATGTCGAGATACAGGTTCGCCTCCCGGTTTGCCGCCTCAAGCCTCTTGTGGAGCATGCCTTTCAGGATGCCTGAGCCGATCTCTTTTCCAATCGACTCAAGGAGCGTCCTCTCTTCACGGGAAAACGACTTTTTCTCCCTGCTGCCGGCGTACACAGCCCCGACGACGACCGACTCGGCGATGAGGGGGATGCAGGCGAGCGCCGAGACGCCGAACTCCTCGAGTATGGTCGCCTCGATGGAGCTCAGGTCGGCCTGTCGTTCAATGTAGCGGGGTTGGCCGGCGATGAAGGTGAAGTTGAACGGCCAGTGGTGGACCTTGATGATACGGTTGCTCGCCATGCACGATGGCGGCATCCCTCTCTGGTGCTGCAGCGTAGCCTGCTTGCGCTCGGCGTCGAGCATGTAGACGATGCCGACGTGAAACCCCATGAGGTTGAGCGTCTTCTCAAGCGACACCTCCAGGAGCTCGGCAAGGGAGAGCGAGGTGGCCGAGACGCTGATCACCTGGTTGAGGACCATGAGCTGCTCGTTTCTGACCCGGATCTCCTCTTCCACCCTCTTTCGTTCGGTGATGTCCATCACGCCGACGATCGAGCCCTGGAACTCCCCGGCGTCGTCTACGAACGGCGACGATATCACCAGCACGGTGATGGTCTCGCCCCCCTTCCGGGTGAACTTGCACTCGTACTGCTCTCTGGTTCCGTCCCGTCGACGCTTCAGGCGGTCCTGCATCGCAGCCCAGCCGGAGGCGGGGAGGAACGAATGGACGGATCTCCCGATCATCTCTCCCGGGGAGTAGCCGAGCATCTCCGCCATCCGGGGGTTGACAAACGACGTGCAGGCGTTCCGGTCGATCACCCATATCCCCTCGCTGAGGCTCTCCACGACCAGTCGATACCTCTGCTCGCTCTGCCTGAGGGCCTCCTCGGCCTGCTTGCGGCCGGTGATGTCGAGCACCCCTGCAAGGCACCCCAGAGGGGCGCCGGCGGCATCCACGATCGGCGACGTGGCCACGAGCGCGTGGACCTGCCCGCCGTCACAGCGGATGAGGTCCTGTTCGAACTCCTGTCTCTGGTCGGTCTGCCGGCAGAACGGATTTGGGGCGGCCGGGATGTTCTCGCCGGCGATGAAACCGGCGATCGGCAGCCCGACAAGGCGCCTTGCGGGGCAGCCGAAGATCTCCCCCATACGCGGGTTGGCGAAGGTGATGAGGCCGGCCTCGTCCACAGCGATGATGCCCTCGTTGAGGTTCTCGATCAGCCTCCGGTACATCGCCTCGGAGTGCCGGAGCAAAACCTCCGCCCGCATCCGCTCCTGCGCGTACCGGATCGCCCGGCAGAGCAGTTCCGCGTCGGTCTTCTCCCGGACCAGGTAATCCTGCGCGCCGCTCTGCATCGCATGGAACGCGGCGCGGTCTTCTCCCGCCGCAGTGAGCACGATGACCGGGATATCGGGAGCCGTCCGGCGCAGGCGGTCGAGAAAGGCGGTCCCCTCTCCGTCCGCGAGATCGAGATCGAGGAGCACGACGTCGATCTCGCCCCCCGATGCCAGGGCAAGCCCGTCCCGGGGGCGTTCACGGTGGATCAACTCAGCCTTGCGCCCGCAGGTGCGAAGCATCTCCCCGAGATTGCCGGGACTCTCCCCGATCAACAGCACTCTCAACGGTTCGCTCATCGTATCACTCGCATTCAGGGCCCGGTACCTGCCCGTATCGGCGTAAACTTCGCTCTCCCGGCCATCGCGGGCATGACCGCAGGCGACCGGGTTCTCACTACTGTAGTACCGCCTTCGGTGAATTTATACCTCTTTCTTTGGGCG